>JAFCZD010000234.1 GCA_019314525.1 Deltaproteobacteria bacterium | reverse complement strand
CAAGAGCACCGAGATTCCTGGGCTTCAGGTTCTTCCCTGTGGGCCTACACCGCCAAACCCAGCTGAGATTTGCCAGTCGGAACGCTTCAAAGACTTGGTGAAGGATTTGGCCGGGAAATACGACCACATCATCCTCGACTCTCCTCCGGTGATGGCTGTCACCGACGCGGTAATTTTGAGTGCGCTGGTAGATGCAGTCGTGATGATCGTGCGTACGGGCTCTACCGCCAAGGACGCCTTCAGCGAGACCCTTCAGCAGCTCCGTAGCGTGGGAGACACCAAGATCACCTGCCTGCTGAATGATGTGGATGGAGAGAAGACAGGCTATGGCTACCGCCGTTACGGCTACTACCGGCGGGGCTCGTACTACGGTCGCAGCCATGGATATTATGGCGAGGAGAGTGAAGAGACGAGCTGATCACTAACCCTCTTCACGCCTCTGTCACAGCTTTCCTCACCCTTCCAGCTATTTAGCTCCAAACCATCCCCTGTGGTTAGGCTTCGACGTGCGCCCCTCACCAAAAATCAGCATCGCCCTCACCTCAACGCTCTGGCTCGCCGTCACCATCACCCTAGCCGCCACCCGTATCCCCTTCGATGACGAATGGTTTTCAATCACCCTGGCCCGCCTTCCCAATAGCCACGACTTCTGGCAATCCCTCCGCTCAGACCTGCATCCGCCTCTCGTGGCCCTCATCGATCGTGCCCTGCTCAGCCTGCTACAGACCACCCACTGGTTTCCCCTACAACTGCTGCGCATCAGCGCATCACTTGCTGCTCTCCTTCTTCTCTTTTCGATACTCCGACGCCACCTTCAAAACTCCGCCCCAACTCTCCTGCTCTTCATCGGTGCTTTCCACCCGATCGTGCTCTTCTATGGGGGTGCCATCCGCTGGTACCCCTATCTCTTTCTGGCTCAAGCGTTACGCTGGTGGGCAATCTTCGGGCCCACCAACACCAACGCAACGCCCCATTCACACCACAAACGCCAAGCTGCCCTGTGCACCGGCGCAGCTCTAGGACCAGCCGTTGGCTACATCGACATGCCGCTGCTCGCCCTCGACCTTATCTTCTTCTGGCGGATTCATCGCGCACGCCATGGGATGCGCTTGGCGTTTTTGGCTGGCCTCTTTGGTGTAGCGTCGCTTCTGACGTCCGCCTCTCTGCTCGGGCACCTCTCACTGAAGTGTTCACAACGGTCAACCGGCCCTCGCCAACCTGATAACCTGGTGTGGTTTCGGCTTAGTGGGTGAAGCCCACCCTCAATGGCCCCTGATCCTCGCTGCACCCATGGTCGCCCTTGTGCCTCTGCTTGGCCTCATCTCATCGCTCAAGCGCAGCTCACCTGCCCGAGTATTCTCGTTCTATCTCACGCTCACGTTGTTGACCTGGGCTACACTGACGCTCTTTCGTGTCTGGCACCCACGCTACAGCCTGCTCCTGTGGGCCACCCTACCTGCCTTTGCTGCCCTGCTCTGGCGCGGGAAACGTACACGACTGCTCTATCTTGGGTACGCGACCTATCTTCTTGTGGGGCTGGTCTTAATGGGCGGAGGTCAGCACTTCCTCAAGCGTGATCTCAACAGCATGACAACCGAAGACTGCCAAGCACTCCTCGGAAATGACCCACCTCCGGTTGTCATCGCCCCCTATCCGCGACACGCAACCGCTCTTCGGCGACTATGTGCCAACGAGGGCATGCACGTGCTTGATGTGCCGTGGATTCGCCATCTTCCCAACGAAGCAACACAAATGAAGGCGCTCCACTCGTCATTGAAGGCACGCCGGCCAGCCGAGCTTGGTGTGATCCTCGGCAACATCCGTGGTGGCTCTCTGGTCACCACCCATCAACGCCTTCATCGTCTGCTCAGTGAGCGTTGCATCCGTACTCTTCAACGCCAGACTGGTGAGCACCTTCACCACGATCTACGCCAGCGAATCTCGCGCTCGGGTGAACACCCCAACCACAAAGCCCGCTATCGCTTTGAGCGCTGGCGCTGTCACTGGCCCTAACCACCCTCACCCCAAAAACTCCCGCATCATCGCCACCCCAGCACCCTCCTCACGGATGCCCTCGCGCTTCACCACCGTCAGCACGCCTGGATTCCCATTTTCATGGGAATGACGTACCCCGTGGGAGTCACGTGCTCGGCGAGCAGTGGCGGTGACAGAACCGACCTGAGACATTCTATCTGAGAGGAGTTTCGTCACCCCACGCCAAGCAAAGGGGACGCAACCCCTGTTCGATAACGCTATCTAAGGTGAAATATGTCCCCGCTTTGCGCCCTGCGGTGACACAACCCAACCGTGATAGTTTGTCTTCACTGCCTTATGTCACCCGCCGGCTTCACCAGCCCGCTCACCCCAAAAACTCCTGCATCGAGAATCTTCACATCCAACCCTCGTGATACCTCAGACCTCGTTGGCGATGTGAAGTGGGTCGTATGGATTCCCATGTTCGTGGGAATAACGGACGGCTTTGGCAGCCCACCTCACCCCAAAAACTCGCGCATCGTCGCCACCCCAGCCCCTTCCTCACTGATGCCCTCGCGCCTCACCACCGTGAGCACCGTCGCGGCCAAGATCTTCACGTCCAAAGCCAACGACCAGTTCTCCACGTACCAAACATCATTCGCGAAGCGGTCATCCCAGCTTGTGGCGTTGCGCCCATGCACCTGGGCCCAGCCTGTAATGCCGGGCAGCACATCATGGCGGCGCGCCTGCTCTGCCGAATAGCGCTCCAGATAGCGCACCAGCAGCGGGCGCGGGCCCACCAGCGACATCTCGCCCTTCACCACGTTCAGAAGCTGCGGCAGTTCATCCAAGCTCGTTTTCCGCAACAGCTCGCCCACCGCCGTCAGCCGCTCCTCATCGGGTAGCGCCACACCGTCACTGCCCACCGCGTCGCGCATGGTGCGAAACTTCAACGCCGTGAAGATCTTCCCATGCTTGCCGGGACGCGCCTGCCGAAAAAGCACCGGCGCGCCCATAGACAGACGCACCGCCAACGCCGTGGCCGCCATCACTGGTGCAGAGGCGCATAACGCCGCCCCCGCCACGCTTAGGTCGAAGGCACGCTTGAAGAACAGATGCATTCCGTGTTGTGGGGTTTTCGACATCGAGGGAGATTCTACTTGGGTGGGTGGCGATTCCAAGGACGAAGATGGCCCCCCACCTTTCATGGAATCACGTGCTCGGCGAGCAGTGGTGACAGAACCGACCTGAGACATTCTATCTGAGAAGAGTTTCGTCACCCCGCGCCAAGCAAAGGGGACACAACCCCTGTTAGATAACCCTATCTAAGGTGAATGATGTCCCCACTTTGCGCCCTGCGGTGACACAAACCAGCCGTGATAGTCTGTCTTCACTGCCTTATGTCACCCTGCGGGCTTTGGCAGCCCGCTCACCCTGGTCGTATGGATTCCCATTTTTCATGGGAATGACGCGCGTGTTCATGGGAATGACGCGCGTATTCATGGGGATGACGTGATGGGCGGGAATGACGTGATGGGAGGGGATGACGTACGGGGATGACGTGTGTTGATGGGAATGACGAGGCCCTCACCGTGCCCGCTGCCCCACCTCCGCTAAGCGTGACCCCGCAATACCTGCGGATGAGCGCCACAACCACTGACGCCGCACAGCGCGAAGAACATCCGGCTTTACCGTCACGGCTCTTGCGCGCTTGATCGTACGCACATCGCAAGCGAGTAGAGCTGCGAGCTCCGCCAAGGTGGCCTTGCCCCGCGCGACGTTCACGGCGGCACAACGTGCAGCCACCTTTGCCGCCGAGCGTCCGATGAGATCGGGCAGGGCGAAGGCTGCTGCTGCTGCATCGGGCAGAATGTCGAGCTTCCCTTCGACGTCGGGATCGAGGCTCTCTACGCCGAGCTGCTTTTGTAGCTGCCAAGAGCGCACACGCGGCAGGGCAGCACAAACATTTGACGCGCTTTCGAGACCCACCCCGCGCAATCCCAACAGATCGGGCAGATTGCTCGCTTCGAAGAACATATCGCCGTCATAGCTGTGGTGTTCGGCCTGCCGAAGAATATAGAAGAACATATGACTCAGGTGCTGCTGATTGGCGATGGGGCGGATGCGCGGCACATCAAAACCCGGCAGTTTCAGACGGCGCCCCAGGGCTATCTCTAAGCGCCGCACCAACTCTCCTGCGTCCTCTCGGTTACAAAGCACCTCCAGGTGAAGATGCGTATCCGCGAGTCGAAAGGTGAGCAAGCCCAGCCCCTTGGCGAGCGTGAACACCACACGGGCCACAAGCCGCTGGCTCGCCGTGTCGGAAGCAATGACACGATCGTCTTGGAGTCGCAGGATGAGATGGTAACCGAGGGGTGGAGGTGTGGTGGACATGCCGCTCTTATCGGGTGGCAACGCGAAGAAGTTGCGCGTGTTCGCTCGGGTGATTCCCATTCTCGAGGGCATGACGTACTCAGTGTCCAATGCTTGGTGACAAAACCGACCTGAGACATTCTATCTGGGAGGAGTTTCGTCACCCCGCGCCAAGGAAAGGGGACACAACCCCTGCTAGATAACCCTATCTAAGGTGAATGATGTCCCCACTTTGCGCCCTGCGGTGACACAAACCAGCCATGATAGTCTGTCTTCACTGCCTTATGTCACCCTGCGGGCTTTGGCAGCCCACCTCACCCCAAAAACTCCCGGGTGATTCCAAGGACGAAGATGGATCCCCGCCTGCGCGCCTGCGCGGGGATGACGTGCTGGGGATGACGTGCCCCGGGAATCACACGACGCATGGAGCCCCGCCTTCACCGGAATAACGTGAGGGTGATATACTGGGCAGGATGCACCCTCCCCTCCTTATGCTCGTGCTCGTCGCCCTTTTGGCCGGTTGCCACCAGATCGCTGGCTATGAGCCCGCGCAGGCACCTGATGCCGCAGAGAGTGCAGACGTCATCGCCGATGGACAACCCACCGTCTATGACGTGATGGCTGCCGATCTTGGCGCTCCTTGCGAGGGTGCCTCCTACCCCCGTTGCGAAAGCGATTGTGCGGCCATCGTCTGCCAAAATGGCTACGAAGAGCATATCCCCTGCTTCCTTGGCTGCGTCGGCTCAGAGCCTATCCGCTGTCTGCACCCCTCGAATATCCCGCTGAACTTCGAGGGGCTCGAGGCGACGGTGGGAAACACCGCCATCCAAGGTGGCACTGTCATCTTCGATACCGCGACAGGGAAGATCTTCACCCCTGGCATGATCATACGACCGGCCGGTGAGGGTGTGCTCAAAGACATCGGCTTCACCGTCGTGCACCAACCCACCACGAATATGACAGACCCACCACCCCTGGGCGTCTTCGTCTTTGGCGACTTGACCATCGCAAGCGGGACGACCTTCAAGCTCATCGGTCGCAACGCCGCTGTACTTCTCTCGAGTGCGCGGGTCACCATCGAGGGCACTATTGACGTCGCGGCCGACCTCGCGATGCCCGGCCCTGGGGGCTACGCTGGAGGGCCCCCCAATGGCAACGGGGCGGGCCCCTGTGCTGGAGGCAAAGGTCAGGCAGAGCTCGATGTATACAGTCCCCCGGATATCGCCGGCTGCAGCAGCGGAAGCGGTGGGGGTGGCCACGGTGCCATAGGCGGCGAGGGCGGCGCATGCAGCTGCCCTGAAAGCTCTCTATCGAAGAGCCTCAATGCTGGCAGCGCGGGCTCTGTCTGCGGCACAGCTGAGCTGATCCCTCTTATGGGTGGCAGCAGCGGCGCAGGAGGTGTTGACATCTTTAGCGACCCGCCTCCCTTGGGCGCCGAGGCCAGTGTGCCCGGAAAAGGAGGCGGAGGTGGAGGCGCGCTGCAGATCTCGGCCAGGGATGCCATCGAGATCCGCACGGGCGCTATGCTCTCGGCTGGTGGCGGGGGGGGTGGCCAAACCCAGAGCGGCGGTGGCAGCGGCGGCGGGGCCGGCGGGGCGATCTTACTCGAAGCCCCGACGGTGAGCATCGCCAGCGGGGTCATGCTGGCCGCCAACGGTGGAGGAGGTGGAGCCGGAGATTGCTCTTGAGAGCTCGAAAAGCTTGGCCAGGCTGGCCAAAACGCATGGCTCGACAACACCCCGGCTTTAGGCGGCAGCGCCGCCGGAAATGACGGTGGAAGTGGCGGCGCTGGTGGGGCACGCCAGGCCCCTCCGGGATACTTGGGGTCTGGGCATAGGGTCGCCGGCGGCGGCGGTGGAGCCGTCGGGCGGATCCGCATCAATGCCGATACCAGCGCGCTACTTGATGATAAGAGCAGCCCAGCAATCAGTACAGGCGGGCTTTTCGACCGCCTCGCCTTGTAGTGACCAACGCAAACTCTCTTGCCAGATCTGCAGCGCAAACGTGATGGACGAACAATCACGAAGGCGGACACGTTCCTCAATCACGAGGCAGTCAAACCAGAGAACACTCCATCGCTCTCATCCTCCACCGCTGCATGCAAAGCCAATTGCAAGCGAAGCGCATGCTCAACCTCTGCCTTGGCTTGTTCCTTGCGCATCCGCTGCACCGTGCGTGGGAGAATCTCCAGGGTGTCGGCCAGCTCTTGCGTGCAGAGTTGATGCCCCGCCACGTTCACCGCTGCCACTTGGGCTGCCCGAACGATGCGTGTACGCCTCAAAAGGGTAGTGACGCTCGCCAGCGCGCAGACCGCCGAATGCAGCTTCGACCGGATTGGAGCCACCAAAGGTCCCTCCACAGGCTCGAGCTGGTCAACGCCAAGGTGGCGAATCAGAAACCGCCGGGTGACCCTGGGCAGGAGCTTCTGCACCACCTCATCCGTGTTGCCGCCAAGAAAGCGAAGACCCAGAAGATCTGGAAGATTGCTCGCTTCAGCGCGTGCGTCCCACGAGAGACCGTGGTGGTCACGCTGACGCAGGATGTAGTCGAAGACGTTGAAAAGGTGGGATTGATCGCGAATTTCTTTGGGAAAAGCTGGTGCGAAGCCCACCGCTGGGACCGGCAGATCGCCTCCACTCTTCTGGCGTGGTGCGTAGAGCGTATTGGAGATAGCGACCTCAATACGACGTGCGAGCTCCATGCTCCTATGCAGGGGCTCGGCAACTTCGAAGTGAAGGTGGGTATCCACCAGCCGAAAGACCAGAAGGCGAAAGGGACGCCCCCGTTGAAGCACGATACGGGTCACCGTGAGACGGTCCAGTGGCGTGGTCGCGATCACGCGGTTGTTCTTGAGACGGCAGACCATGTGATAACCAAGAGCTGACATGCTCTCTTTGTCGGTTGGGACATCGCGAAAGTTGCGCGAAGAAGAGTTTTCCCGGAAAAAACGTCAATTACAGGGGTGAACGATTCGTTCCATGCCCTCGTTGACGCTCTCCACGGCCTCGGGAGCCTCCATAACGTCAATCACAGGGGTGAACGATTCGTTCCATGCCCTCGTTGACGCTCTCCACGGCCTCGGGAGCCTCCAAAACGTCAATCACAGGGGTGAACGATTCGTTCCATGCCCTCGTTGACGCTCTCCACGGGCCGGGGATGACACCTTCGCGGGGATGGCGTGCATCGTACTATACCGACCAGCCGCAGAAATGACGTACTGCAGCATTCGTTCCAGCCCGCCACACGCCAACACCCGCCTAACCATCTAAGTTTACACAGTTAATTTCCCAATTGCGCTCCGACACCATGTCGGCTAGTTTGCCCGCCGTTCATGCGTGCCTCCTGCACGCCTTATTTGATGGGGTGGGGTGCCTTCTTCCTGAAGACACAACAAATAAACTCGTGGCTATCAACAGCTCACGACAACACCGAGGAGTACCAGGATGTTGAGTGCAAGGAAGTTATTGGGGGTCGTCTCTTTAGTGGCGCTATTCGCCACATCGTGCGGGCAAAACGATACGCAGATCAGTGAAAAGACCCAGGCGGTGGGGCCAGTCAAGCGCTACATCGTGATGATGAAGACGCCCGCCGCTGAAAACGCCATCAAGGCGGCGAAGGGCCAGGTGAGGTTGCGGCTCAAGCGGCTGGGCGCGGTGGCCGCGATGATCCCGGAGACCGCGGTAGCGGGCCTCGCGAAAAACCCCAACGTCGAGTACATCGAAGAAGACCAGAAGGTTTACCCACTCGCTTTGAACCTGCCTTACGCAGACCTTGGGCAGCGCCCTGGGGAGATCCTCCCTTACGGCATCCAGATGGTCCAGGCTGACCAGGTGGCCCAGGGGTCGAACCCGGTGAAGGTTTGCATCATCGACTCTGGCTACAATCTCGGCCATGAAGACCTGTCCACCGACCTC
>JAFCZD010000828.1 GCA_019314525.1 Deltaproteobacteria bacterium | reverse complement strand
GCCGTCCTTTGACGCTGCTTGCTGCTACATCGAGTTGCATCTGGCACCTCCTCCTCACTCCTGCTAGAGCGAAACTCGTGCCAGGTGGAAGCAGCCGAGATCACGACAAGAGGTGGCGTACAGCCCCCCCAACAAGTCAATTTCAGCCCATCCACTTGGTGTGACGGCACCCCACCGGGAGAAAGTCATCCCAGCCCTTACGCGCGACAAGCCGTCGCGTTAAAATTTCCCACGATTCATGGCCACCCTCGACACCATCGTCATCGTCGTCTTCCTTGGCGCCTCCCTGCTCTTCGGCTTGCTCTTTTCGCGACATGCCACAGGCTCCATGAGGCTCACAGGGGTGGTCTGGTCAGATCTCGTGCAATGGATCGTCGCTCAAATAGGGGCGGTGCTGCTGGCGATGTACGCCCTGCGCGAGGTGGGCGGCATCGAAGGCCTGCTCTCGGGCCTGGAGCGGCGACTGGGCTCATCAGAAGCCGTCACACGTTTTCTTCCCGCGTGGGGAGATGCGAAGCGGCGATTGAGCAACCCTGTGAGCTCATCGATAGCCGCAAGCTCGGTGAGCTTGGCATGTAACATCGAGTTTTGCAGCGATGGACCGCCTATAGACGAAACAGCCGCGAGGAACTCGCTGCTGCGACTATCGAGTCCCTCCGAATCAAGGGCGAGCACGAGGACAAAGAGGAGAGGATGTTGATCGTCAGTGGCAGGTATTTCTTGCGTCGAAGATCCCCGCGTCACCGCCTGCATATTTGATGCTGCCGTAGGCGATATATTTTGTCGTCGTGCTGGCGCCAAAGGCGTCGTTCCAGCTGTAGTTTGCCCCGTGGCGACTCTGCCAGAAGCGGACGACCTTGCCTGTAGGTTCCCTCACGTCGATGAAGAACGCCATCTGCTTCACGTCATATTTGGAAACCCCGCCTCGATAACTCGACCGGATGTACTGATAGCCGGTCTGCCAGGTATTTTCCGCGAAGGGACGCGCGATGATGGTGCGCTCGCCGTGAACCTTTGTGTTGGTGTGGTAGTAGAGCACCACCATGCCAGCGTTCAGCAGCTCACCTGGGACTGTCCCTGGGGTGATATACGCCTCAACCCAATTCTGGGCTACCCCGTAGTGACCCATATACGCATCGCCGATGCCACTGACGTGAAACTCGCAGCTCTCGGCATTGCGATGCTCGTCGACCTGATAGGTGAGGCAATAGTCCGCTGCATGGTAGGGCATGTCGCTGTGGTCCTTGGTCCACTTATCGATACCGATGCAGCGCTCATCGTCTACCGCCGGCCAAACCTCATAGCGATAGTTCGCGCCATACTTCGAATCCCACGCCTCACAGCCAGCGTTGCTCGAGTGCCTAAACCAGAGCTCTGCGTTGAGGGCATCCGTGGGAATCTTGGTGCTGAAAACCCTGGACCCAACGACCCCAGCGGGAGCCGGGTCGGGGGTCTCGAAGGTGCGCATGCTCTGGCTGACAATCTGGCCACCAGGGCTGAACCTCACGGTAGCAACGGTGTCCCAGCCCCAATAGGCATCCTGGGGCTGACGGCATGAGTTCATGCGACCCATAGGGTAGCTGATAGTGAGATACCCACCTTGGCGCACCTGCCCTGTGAGGTAATCAGCACCTTGTTGGATGAAGATATGGCGCGCTTCCACCGGCCTACAGATGCCCTCATGCCCCATCGCAAAGGCATTGTTCCCATCGAGGCGGTGGTTTTCGAGGTCACCCTGATGGTAGTTGTGGTCAAAGAGTCGGCTACCATCGGCGCGGGCAATGAAGGGCACCACCTCGATGGGAGAGGCATCCGATGCGCGCCCAAAGAGGTGCTCGTGGATCTTGAACTCGTAGCTATTATCACCAGCGACCGCGTCAGTGAGCGGTGTGGCCGCCACCTGCCACCAGGTCTCGTCATTGGTACGCCGGTAGAGCACGCCTACGGTAGCGCCGACGAGAGCCTCAGCGAGTTCCACCCGCCCGCTCCAGACCCAATTGCAGCTGCCGTCCACACATTGTGTACGGTATCCCTGATCATCATGCTCTCGGCTAATGGTACGCAGCATCAGCTGGCACTGGCGGTCTGCCTGATCGGCAGCGGCATCGGCCTTGCTGAGCATCGGCTTGGCCGCCTGCTGGGCTCCCTCTATGCTCAGTGGCGTAGAGCCACAGCCCATCACACCAAGAGCCAGTACAAGGCCAATATAGAGTTTCGCAGATAAGTCGCTGGTTTGCATCAGTCCCTCCCTTATGGCCGCCACGGGTAAGCACGTTCTGCGCCAACGCTCTAGCTTTCCCAATTGTTTGGTTTTCTTCCCCTTGATGTGTTGCGCTAACCAACTCAGCCACACAAGGACGAGTGCTTAAGACATGCCACTGTTGTCAATTCCCACATGCAAGACTTGCTCGATGCAACGCAGATCTTGAGATAGATCGCAACAGTGACGAGGCAGCCATAGAGCAGCCATAGGGGCTCAAAACTCCTCGTAGCGCCGGCCCTGGCAGCTCGGGCAGAGCCCGCGACCTTTGCACGCTGGCAGCTCGGGCAGAGCCCGCGACCTTTGCACGAAAACGCCACGAGCTGCTCGTGACCGCAGTCCTTGCAGCGCAGCCGGGCGAAGCCGTGGGCGAGCACGCCGCAGGTTAGGTAGCGGCGAAAAGTTTGCTACCTCGGGGCAGATCAGGTCCAGAGTATTCGCGGACGCCGCAGGTGCTCTTCGTCTACTTGGGCTCACAGCGGCCAAAGTTGCAGTCCTCATCGGCTTCACAAGTATCGCACCTCGAAACACCCGCGCCCGCGGCGACAGTGTATGCGCACAAGTGTCCCTCATCTCCCGGTATGCACACCC
>JAFCZD010000233.1 GCA_019314525.1 Deltaproteobacteria bacterium | reverse complement strand
GTAAAGCACGCTATCCTTGGCTCGTTGACGCTCTTAGGGCTCTTCGTGCTGATCCGATTACACCGCCGGCTTCGCGCCGAGCAGACCAAGGCTGGCGCATGACGTCAAAGACGATCCTCTTGATCACCCCTCCTTACCACTGTGGCGTGGTGGAGGTAGCAGGCCGCTGGATGCCCCTGGGCCTGCTCTACCTGGCAGGGGCGGCGCGCAAGGCTGGGTGGACGCCGCTGCTCTACGACGCCATGACCAAGGACCACGACCACGCCACCATCCGTGAGGAGCTTGCGCGCATCAAGCCTGATTGCGTCGCCATCACCGCCATCACCGCGACGTACCCAGACGCTCTCGAGGTGCTGCGCACCGCCCGTGACCTCAACCCCGCCGTGATCACCCTGATGGGTGGCGTGCACCCCACTTTCATGTACGAAGAGGTGCTCTCGCAGTCATCGGATCTCGTCGACTATTGCATTCGTGGCGAGGGCGAAGACACCCTGACCCAGCTTCTTCCCTGCCTTGCAGAGGGCAAAGAGCCCCACGACGTGCCAGGCCTGGCCTTCGAGCGTGACGGCGAGATCGTGGTGACCCCTGAGCGGCCCTTCATGCTCGACCTCGACCAGCCCGTGGCCAGCTGGGACCTTGTGGACTGGGATGACTACCGTTACTTCGTGATCCCCAACTCACGCCTCGCGGTGGTCTCCACGGCCCGAGGTTGTTCGTTTTCGTGCACCTTCTGCTCACAACAGAAGTTCTACAAGCAGACCTGGCGGGGGCGTGATCCAGCCCGCTCTGCTGATGAGATCCTTGGGCTCTGGCGCCAGCATGGCGTCAACGTCTTCCTCATCGCCGATGAATACCCCACCTCCAGCAAGGAGCGCTGGCTTGAGTTTCTCGAGCGTTTGATCGCCGCCAAATTCGACGGGTATCTGCTGATGGAGACGCGTGCCCCCGATATCGTGCGCGACGCGGACATCCTCTCGCGTTATCGCAAGGCTGGGGTGGTGCATGTCTACGTGGGCCTCGAGGCCACCGACCAGGTGACCCTCGACGCCGTGAAGAAGGAACTCAACGTCGATGAATCGAAAGAGGCGCTCAAGCTGCTCTACGCCCACGGTATCGTCAGCGAGACCTCCTTTGTGCTCGGCTTTCCGTGGGACACTGAGGCGTCGATCCAGACCACCCTTGACCTCGCGAGGTCGTACGATCCCGACTTCGGCCATTTTCTCACCATCACGCCCTGGCCCTACGCTGATATCTATGAGGAGCTCAAGCCTCATATCGAAGAGTGGGACTACCGTCACTACAACCTGGTAGACCCCATCGTTCGCCCCATTGCCATGACCCTGGCCGAGGTGGACAAGGCCCTGATGGATTGCTACCGGCGCTTCTACATGGGCAAGCTCAAGGCCTTCGATGAAGACCCTGACCCCTTTCGCAAACGCTATATGCTCACGGGCATGCACCTGATGATGCGCAGCTCGTTCTTGAAGCAGAAGATGGGCACCTTGGGGCGCATCCCCTACGAGGTGGAGCGCATGCTGCGCAGCCTGAAGAGCAAGATGTAGCGGGGATGGCAGGTTGCCTATTTGGGCCCGCCCACGAACACGCCTAGCTCGAAGACGTGGAAGGACTGGCCGAAGGGCAGGTACATCATCAGTTTGCCCGAGAGCACGTAGACTAGGGCGATGAAGGCGATGAAGTAGCGCAGTCGGTAGAGCGATACACGGAAGAAGAGATGCAGGTGCAGGGCTACGCCTGCGAGGGTCCAGCCCAGCAGGGCGAGGATTTGCACGGGGTCCCAGGCCCAGGGTTTGGCGAAGAGCAGAGTCGCGTAGTAGATGCCCACGAAAGCCATGGCGCTGTGGAAGAAGAAGGCAAGGCCTAAAAGGCGCGTGGCGAGGGCCTGACGGCGTTGTTCGTCGACGAAGGCCATGGCCGCCGCCATCAGGTAAAAGGCCCAGGCGAGCCACGCCAGGGGTGCGTGGAGGTCGATCCAGAGGCTGATCTCGGAGATCGTCAGCGGCGTAATGCCGTTATCCAAAAAGAAGGTATGCCCCAGGGTGATCGCGGCCAGCCAGGCGGGGCCGCGTAGAACGCCAGTGGGTAAGAGGCGTCGGTCGACGAAGAGCGCCAGGGCGAGCAAGGCGAAGGTCTCGGCGACGCTGGTTTCGAAGGTGCCAAAGACCGGGGGGCGCCCACCGATCACCCAGCGCGCGCCGAGCAGACCGACGAGGGTCAACATGGCAGTGAAGGCGGCGAAGAAGCTGGCGCGGGGGCGTGCACGGCCCATGAGCCCGACGAAGAGTACCAACGCTAGCGCCACAGCGACGAGTGGGCGGTCAGCGGGCATCGGTGTTTCCTTTGTCTGCTCGCCAGTTGGCGAGCAGGCGCTCGGCGCGTCCGCGAGCGAAGGCGTCTTCGCGCACGATGGCCTCCACGCTGCCGTTGTCTTTTTTGACGAGCCAGACGATGCAGGAGGGCGCCAGCACGCGCCAGGCGATGCCCAGCAGCGCTAGCATCAAGATCGCCCAAAGCAGCGGGTAGCCCCAGTCGCGGTGCACGACGATCTCGCCACCACGGCGAATCGCAGGGAAGGCGATACGAAAGCCATCGAAGGCGAGGTGCTCTCCTCGGCGTAGCCAGCCACGGGAGACGAGGCGCTTGCCACGGGTCACCGCGAGGTGAAAGACGGGCTTGCCCAGCTGAAAGCCCCTGTCATCGGGGTAGAGCCGTACCCAGAAGCGGTGGGGAAGGCCAGGTAGGGTGAAGGAGTCTTCCACGCCGGGCGGAAAGAGCCGCAGGTTGAGGTCGGCCTCCTGGATGCGCTGGCCCGTGGGCGCCAAGACCTCCACCGAGGGTGTGTAGTTGAAGCCCTGGATCGAGATGCGCGCGCCATCGATCCAAACGGGCTGCGCCATGGTGGCCCAGGCGGCCTGGCGCTCTGCCCCCTTGCCCGTGATTAGCAGCGCACGCAGATCGGTGAAGAAAAGCTTCTTCTGCCAGAACGTCGCTTCGACCGCTTCCGTTTCGAAGTGCACCTTTGGCGCGCGGGCGGAAAAGTGTTCGGTGGGTGTGACACGATAGTATTCGGCGCGCTTGCCCTCAAAGGTGTGGCCCTCGATAATCCAGGCCTTGCCCTCGAAGCGGGTGGCTCCGCTGATCACGTAGGCCAGGGGCAAGAGCAGCAGCGCGCCATGAAAGAGCAGGGTGCCCACCGATGAGAAGCGGTGACGGTAGAGCACCGCGACGCTCTCTTTGTCCAACCAGCGGCACTTCATGCCGGCGCGTTTGGCTGCTGGCGCGAGGGTCTCGTCATTGAGCGTGAGCGTTACCGCCGTGCCCGCGCGATCTTCGGGCAGGCTGAGCGTCGCGCGACGCCGCACCGACGCGAAGAACTGAATGGTGCAGGCGAGCAGGTGCACGCCCGCTATCAAATAGAGCAGCCAGAAGGGGCTGAGGGAGGCAATGCCGGCGACTCGCTGAGCCGGGCTGATGGTGCTCCATGCGGCGAGCAGCGCGACAAAAAGCGCGTAGGTCAGCATCAGGTAGGCTGTGACCCAGCGCGCAGCCAGGGCGCGGATCAGCTTAGCGAGCATGGGCACGGCGCGGCTCCGGCAGCATGGGCTTCATCTCTTCGACGCGCAGGCCTTTAGCTGTGGGCACGAGGGTGTAGCGGTAGCGCAGCCGGCTCTGGCTCGCAGGGCCCACGCCTCCGGCCCAACTCCAGAGCTCCTCGCTGATCACCGTCCAATCAGCTGGGGGGATGGAGGTGACGCGGATGATGCGCTGCGCCTTGAGCGTTGGTGGGGGCTCCTTGCGATTCTTTGAAAACTGCACCACCTGCGCTGTCTGCATTTTTACCATGTCGGAGGCCGGTAGGTTGGCTGTGGAGCCTGTGCGGTACGCTGCCTGCAGGGCGCTGTTGAAGCGTATGACGATCTCTTTCGCCTTATGTTCGCCGGCCATGTCCGCCGGCTTGTGGCCAGCTTTCATCGCCTGATCTCGTCCCACGCCGAAAAGCGGTAAGAAGGCCTCCTGTTGCTGGAGCATGGACAGCCCAATGAAGAGCAACATCGCCACGAGGAGCGTGAGCAGGTAGCGGCGCACAGGCAGGCCAAGGGCTCGCTTGGAGGCCTTAGAGGAGCTGGGTGTGCACATCGGAGATGACGCCGATCCCAAAGAAGGTGATGATGATCGCGATCACCGAGATCGCGGCGAGCCAGGCGGCGCGGCGGCCTTTCCAACCAAGGGTGAAGCGGAAGTGCAGGTTGGCGCCATAGATCAGCCAGGAGACGAGCGACCAGGTCTCGATCGGGTCCCAGGCCCAATAGCGCCCCCAGAGGCCGCGCGCCCAGATAGCGCCCGAGGCGATCATGATCGAGTCGGAGATGAAGCCGAAGGCGATGAGCTTGAAGGTGAGCTCATCGAGGAGCGGGCGACGATCGGGCTCAGGAGTGGGGGCGTTCTTACGAGTGACCCACAGATAGCGCAGCGCCAGCACCGACGCCACCAAGTAGGAGCCGAAGGCGAACCAGGCGAAAACCACATGCACCACCAGCCAGTTGCTGCGGTAAGGTGGCTCGAGGGGCGCCAACGAGACGGGCGCCATCACCCCGTTGCCGAGGATCAGCAGCGTGGCGGCGATCACCAAGAAGGCGGCTCGGCGTGTGATGGGGTAGCGCCAGGCCATCACGCCCCAGATCAGCGGTAAGAAGAAGGCGCCTGTGAGGGAGTTTTCATAGCTGCCCATCACAGGGGCGTGCCCTGTGCCTATCCAGCGTGTGAGGATCGCGCCCCCGTGGGCCACCACCGCGGCGAAGGTCAGCATCAGGCCTGCGCGAGGTAGCCATGGGGCCTTGAAAAAGGGGCTCGCGCTGAGCGCCACGAAGGCCAACACATAGGCGAGGATTGCGCCCCAGAGCAGGATCGCTTCTAACGTTGTCACGTGGTTCTCGTCTTCTCTTTGTTCACCAGGGTGACGATATCATCCCCAAGGCGTTTCGCACGCTCCTCCATCAGGGCAGGGAAATAGCGGGCGCTGAGCACCAGGTTCAGGTGCACGCCTCCAGGTGCTTCCACCAGCTGGATTTGCGCCACTTGGGGGTCGAGCAAGAAGCGGATCGCCAAGCCAAGGGTGATCAGGGCGCTGGCCAGGGTGAAAAACCATAGGCCTGGATCGCGGGTGACGAGGAAGTGAGCCCAATAGCCGAGGGAGCTGAAGCGGATGCGCAGCCCACCGATGGCGCTGACCTCTCCACGGCTGACTCGGCCCTGGGCGAGGGCTTTACCGCCTCGCAGATGGGTTATCTTCAGCACGGGGCTCACCGGCGAGAGGCTGCGCGAGACTGATCGGCCATGGCGCAGGGCATGGTCAGGGTAGAGCGCCAGCTTCAGCGTGTCGCCTCCTTGGAGGGTGAGCAGGTCTTCGGTGCCAGGTGGCATGACGCGTAGGATGGCGGTACCCGCCGTGAGCACCTTGCCCGTGGCGTCCTTCACCTCAAGCTCGGGCGCGAAGCCATAGCGGTGCAGCGTGAAGAGGAATCCCTCGACTTCTACGGGCTGGTTTACGCGGACCACCTGGGAAGAGGAGGGTTCACCGGGGCGCAAGACGCCAAAGACCATGGCGTAGTCTACAGGCGCGTAGCCCCGACTGAACTCGGCAGAAAAGTCACGAACGGAGACTGTCACGCCATGGAGAGGGCTCATCGCAGCCTTGTTGCTCGCCTGCACGATGTTGCGCTCTGAGAGCGTCGAGGGGAAGCCCTCGGCTACCATCACCTCGCCAGATGCGCGATAGACGGCGCTGATGGGCAGGCCGAAAAGCAGCACCAGCAGACCCACATGAAACATCAGCGAGCCGGTGAGGCCGAGGTCACCACGAAAGGCGACCAAGGGCTCTGTGCTCGTGTGCTCTGAGGTGACGGCGAGCTTGAAGCGCCCCTTTTTTAGAACCGCGTGGGTGGCCTCGAGGGCTTGCTCGGGCGAACAACTGAGTTCAAGGGAACGTTCCACCTTGAAGCGTTGCAAGCCGAGGGGCTTTTTCTGGCGCCGCCTGCGCAATTCTGTTCTTGAGCGCAAAAATATCGAGTACGCCGTGGAGAAGAAGACCAGCCCAGGAAGCACGAGAAAGAAGGGGGAACGCGCGATGCCCTCAGGGCGCAGGTGGAGCACCAAAAAGGCCATCAGCGGTCGCTTTTGTTTCAGCTCGGCGATGCGGGCGGTGTCTGCCAGGTCGACTTGGGGCACGAGGGACGCCAAGCCGAGCACCAGCGCCATGATCAAGATTAGGATCACGGCCACGCGGCGGGAGGTCAGGTGGTGCAAGAAGCGCTTCACAGGCTATGTCTACCGTGAAAGGGATGCTCAGGCCAAACTCAAGGGGCCGAACTCAAGGGGCTGAACTCAAGGATCCGTGTCTTCATAGCTGTAGTTGGCGTTGAAGCCACCCTCGACGCCTTCATGGGCGTAGGCGCAGGCTGAGACCACGTCGGTGCCGGCCTTGCCCCAGCAGAAGGTCCCTGATGTCGTGGTGGCACGCGTCACACCATACCAATAGGCGCCGTTGAGCAGCCGTCTCCCCGAGTAACTGGCGGGTGGGCCACTGGAGCCGATAGCGTTGGCGGTATCGGTAGATGGATCGTAAGCGTAGGGGTACTTCCTGCGGTTGGACCCGTGGATGCCTCCCAGCCTGTCGCCTCCGTGGCAATGGTTGCAGACGATGCCCGAGGGCGGCAGGTATGAGCCGTTGAAGCTCTTGGCGTGATCCGTCGGATCATGAGGAACGCGTGTGAGTGTAGAGGCAGGCGCGGAACCCCTGAGACCAACCCAGCCATAGACGTCCCAGCGGTGGCAGTTGAGGCAGTAATTGCCAGCGTCGGTACTGCCCGAGGTGCTGAGGTCGGCGTTGGTGATCGTCTCCCAGCCTGTGCCACTCGAGTTGCGGCGCACCCAAGAAATGCCGGTGTCGATGCCTTTGATCAGCCACTTCTTACCCGAGGCGTGGGGGCCGAGGGGGTCAGAGTTGGAGTCGCTGGAGTGGCAATCCGAGCAGCGCACCAGGCTCTCTTTGAACCATCCCGTGGTGAAGGTGTTGGACAGGCCGAAGGTAAGGGGCCCTGTGTTATCCACGCGCGTAAAGGGCGCGTTGACGTTCCAACCGCTGTAGCTGACGTTGGGCTGGTTTTTTCCCATGGCGAAGATGGGGTGATAGCCCAGTTGCTGGTCTCCGAAGTCGTGGGAGACGTCTGTCTGGGCAACGCTGGAGCTGTCGAGATGCCCAGAGGGTGTGTCCGGCGGGGCGTTGCCGTAGGCCCATTGAGAGTGGCAATTGAGGCAGATTTGCTGCTCTTTGGTGGCCGCGGCCGTGGCTGTGAATGTGGCATAAGAGATGTTGTAGTTGGTGCCAAAATCCATATACCACTGAGCGCCCGTGTTGCTGGTGAGCTTGGTGTCCGAAAGGGCCGCAGAGTAGCTGGGCGAGAGCGTGAAAGAGTAGAGGCCTGTGGCGATGGTGGAGAAGCCGCTGAGTTGATACCAGCGGCCGTTGCGATCGAGCCCGTTGCGGACCATGCCGCCGTTCATGGCGCTGCTCCAGACGGCGTTGTCGGCGGCCCCGTTTTGGTAGATGGAGAAGACGGAGTTTGTGCCTACTGAGACGCTGCTGTTGAGCGTCAAGGAGGCGTTGGCGTTGGCGCTAATGGTTCGCGATTGTCCTGCGCCCGTGCCCGATACCACATAGAAGGTGTAGCCGTTCCATTGGTTGGGGGGCCAGAACATGGTGCTGGCTTGCACGCTTGTTCCTGTACTGGCGCTGGTGACGATACCGCCTGAGGCCCCGCTATAAATCGTACTGCCCACGAAGGCTGCCGCGCCGACGCTATAGGCGTTGCGCGAACTCACCGTTACACCACGCGCGCCCACGTTGGCCCCCGAGGCGTCGTCGCTGCCCATGCGTGTGATGCGGTAGGTGCTGCCGCTGGTGGGTTGGCCTGCGCCACCGCTCCAAGAGGCCACGTTGACGGTGCCACTGGTGTTGTTGCCAGTGATGGTCTGGGTCTGACCAGCGCCTGTTCCGGCGCCGATAATCAACGCATAGCCCGCCCATTGGTTGGTTTGCCATGAGCCATTTTTGGAGCTGTCTGTTAACGAAGAGCCTGTGCTGCCCGTGGCCGTGCCCGAGTCTCGACCCGCCAACGCCGTGTGTGGGTTATGGCAATCGGAGCACTCTACATGGCGGCTTCCATCCGGCATCCAGCCGGCGCTCGTTCCCTCGGTGG
>JAFCZD010000827.1 GCA_019314525.1 Deltaproteobacteria bacterium | reverse complement strand
CTGAAGGGCACCTGCTCGTGGTTCCAGGCGCAGACCATAACGTGCAAGCACATTCGCACCCAAGATCAGATCGATCTCACGTCCGACCTCAGCGCTGAGCAGCTCAAAGAGCGTCACGTCGCCCACCAACACGGCTACGTCGGGGAGCGTGCTCGTGCTTCCAAGGCTCAGCTGGCGCAGCCGCGCGAGGGGCATGCGTTGTTCGCCCTCGATGGTGGTGACAGAGAAGCAGCAGGCCCGGGGGCGCGTCTGAGCGTCGGTCTCGACGACGTTAGGGCGCACGACGCTGAGGCTCGCCCCGGTGTCGATCATCGCCCAGCGCGTGGTGCCCTCCACCTCCACCTCCAAGAGCGCTCGGGTAGCAGCCAGGGTGCGTACCCCCTCGAGGCCGCTGATCGCCGCGCGGCCTCCACCCAGGACCTTCAAGGGGAGAGACACTGGAGTTTCGGCGTCTACGGTGATGAGCCCAGGGGCGTCATCCTGCTGATGCAGCGTGATCTGCTGCGCACGATAATCGAGGTCCACCGTGAAGTGTCCCAGGAGGTCACCGCCAATAATGCCCACAGGTCGCGCGACGGCGCATGAAGACTCGTCAAAGAGGTTGAAGACTGCGGTGTTCACCTCCAAAAAGCGTAGGCCCAAAGCCTCGAACTCGGCGATGTACCAGCCAGGGCTTTGCGCGCTGAGATCATCGATGTCCAGCAGGCTGACGGGCGCGCCCGTGTCCAGGAGCAGCGGTCCTTCGGCTATCAGGCCGCTGCTTAGGGCGCGGCCCTCAACGGCCGGAACGCCTGCCAGAAGCGCGATCTCATGGGGAGTTCCTGTCTCCCCCTCAAAAAAAAAGGGTAGTGGGTCGTCTCCACAGCTGCTCAGTGAGAGCCCAACGCATAGCAGAAGGTAAAGTCGCATCATCCCTATAATCATGCCCCATCCAGAGCTGCAGGCAAAACTCGGGGCTAAATCAACGGACTGTTGTCTCCTGATCTGTGATACACCAAAGTTGCGACCAGCAAAGGAGCGATGATGAACGAGGCGGAGCGCAAGACCTGCGACTTGATTGAAAACACGCTGTCGGAGAACAAGGCCTATCGCAAGGTCGAAGAGAAGATGTACGTCGTAAAGCAGGGCTCGAGCTACGTGATGATCACCGTGGTGCCCTGGGGTGAAGACCGCGCCATTGTTCGTTGTGTAGCGCAGCTGGTGAAGGGTGTGCGCATGGAGTCTTCGTTGGCCCTGCAGCTGCTGGCGCTCAACGCTGTCCTTCGTTTTGGTGCCTTTGCCTACGTCAAAGAGGGAGACCTCGTGCTCTTCTTGCACTCGATCCTCGGCGGCGAGACCCTCGATTCGGAGGAGCTGCTGGCGACGATCCGCGACGTGGCGCTCATCGCCGATGATTGGGATGACAAGATCATCGAGCGCTTTGGTGGCCAGCGGATGCAGGACCTGCTCGAGGAGTCGGCCCTCTCGCGCATCCTTGGCTCGTCGCCTGACAGCTTCTCCTGGGATAACTAGCCCTAGGCCTCTGAGATCGTTATCCGAGACGCTACATGCTGCAAGGAGCCATGCCCTGGCAGCGTAGCTCGACCTCGGCCCAACCACCCCGCGGAATCCTGAACGTCGCAGTCTTTGCTTTCAGTGAGGATGATCTCGATGCCACTGAGAGCCTCATCTGTATCGATGGGGATCAGATGAAACCCGCCCCGAGCCTGATTGGCGATCCTCAGGTAGCTTTGTTCGTAGGCGACTGCATGCTGCCAGGTCCCGCCCAACGGGATGCTTCCCGTGCACCACAGGATGCAAAGCCTTGCCTGCCTTACGAGACCATCTTCGGCGCTACCCCACGGGGAAGTTTGCGAAGGCTGCAAGCGTCCGGATAAATCGCTGCGGAAAACCCTGAAGCCATCTGGTGGATAATGGCAACGGGTCAACCAATTCAATAGGCACTTCCGTTCGCTATTCTTCTGCGAAGTACTTCTCTAGAAAACCAGGGGCCGTGAACTCCTCAATTGTCGCTTTGAAATAGATCTTCAGAGATGCCGCATCAAGCCATTCGACTGGAATCTCCTCTACACCACCAGCAAACAGATAATCCCCACCTGAGTCGGCCATAAAGAGGTAGTTGTCGCCGTTGCTCTCATCCAGATAGAACGTGACTACGTCTTCTGGCTCAACATCTGGCTCTCCGCTAAGCCCCCAGTATTCCCGCTGACAAATCGACTCTGCCTCTCTTACGGTCGTCTTCCCGAGTACTTTCATAGAGGGATTGTTGTGCGTACACACACCTCATGCAACACCCCATCCCCCAAACCACCCAACACCTCCGGGTCTCATCCTGAGCCCAGCCTGCCTGGCGGCTGACAAACTAAGCACTCCCCGTCGTGGGTTGAAGCGCAAGACGGGAGCGTCCCAAGCACAAAACAGCCCCCGGATGCACTGCAATTTCCGGTGATACGACAACCATTCGAATTCAACAACGCATGCAGATGACCAACCCACCAAGGGCAATCCTGGCAGTTAGCTGGTGCAGCTCGCTGCAGGTGGCGTAGATTGGCGCCGAGAGGCGCATCATGAATGCCGCTACTATCTGATGGGCGCCCGCCTCGACCTAACGG
>JAFCZD010000826.1 GCA_019314525.1 Deltaproteobacteria bacterium | reverse complement strand
GGCACCCTTCCAAATCTTACGCTTCTTGGGCACGAGCTTCAGCTGGTGTAGATCTCCCTCTTGGAAGCGCTTGAGCGTACCAGAGACGTATTTCTTCACCTTGCCTGTGATCTTGTTGCGCGCTTCGCGGGGCTTGTAGTGCGCGACCAACAAGAATTGCTTGTCGAGCTTGCCACCCACCACCTGGTATTTCATCACATAAGCGTAGTCATAGAGATCGTTTGGGGGAAACTTGCTGGGGATCTTCACCAGCTTGGCCCTGACCTCAAGGGGCGCGGGTGCTTTGGCGACAGCATGGCTCGGCAACAATGCCGCAAACCCGAGCACAGCGATGGCAACTTTCATGGGATTCCAACCTCCGGGCATGAGTCTAAATGATAACGAGATGACTCACCCTCTGACTCCGCCGCGTCTCATGATATTCGCTTCACGAGGATAATCTGGAGACCCTGGACCCTAGCACGAACGGTGATCGGGTTCTTCAGCTCCTGTGGGTTAATAGACCGAGGATTAAGAAACACCCTTGTATTTCTTAAGGCACCCTATAGATTTAACACCATGATTCGTACAGTCGACGCAAAGCTCATGGCTTGGAAGGTCCAAGGTCGGCGCAAGCCGCTCATCGTGCGAGGCGCCCGGCAGGTGGGCAAAAGCTTTTCAATTTCGGCGTTTGGGAGGACGCAGTTCGAGGAGCTCGTGGTGGTGGATCTGGAGCGCGACCGTCGACTCCACGATATCTTCGAGGGCGATTTGAGCGCAAAGGGGCTCCTGCAACAATTGCGTTTGCTCTTCAACGCGAGGTTGCAACCGGGAACCTCACTTCTCTTTCTCGATGAGGTTCAGGCCTGCCCCAACGCGATTCGAGCGCTACGCTATTTCTGGGAGGATTGTCCAGAGCTGCACGTGATCGCCGCAGGCTCCCTTCTGGATTTCGCTCTGGGGGAGATCTCTTTTCCCGTAGGGCGGGTGCAATTCTTGGAGATGGTTCCCTTGAGTTTTGGGGAATTTCTCCTTGCGCAAGATCAGCCGATGCTCGCCCAGCAGCTCGAGCAGCCACCCATGGATCTTGGCTCGACGATTCACGAGACTCTGCTCAAGCACCTCAGGAACTATTTCTTCATGGGCGGCATGCCTGAAGCCGTGGCGGCCTTCTCCGAGGAGGGGGGATTAACCGCCGGCTTTGAGGTCCAGCGGAACCTGGCTGAGTCCTACCGTCAAGACTTCGCCAAATATGCGCCGCGTTCAGACCCACGGTGCCTTGATGCCGTCTTCGCCAACGTCTCGCAGCGTGTGGGAGAGCAGATTAAATACGTGCGATTGGCCGAAGGGTTTTCTGGGCCCACGATCCACAAGGCCTTCGATCTCTTGCTCAAGGCGCGCGTTCTCACCAAGGTGCCCAGCAGCCAACCCGCGCTGCCTTTGGCGGCGTCCGCTTCAGCCAAGCGCTTCAAGGCGTTGATGGTCGACATCGGGCTTTGTCAATGGCTACGTGGAACGCGCTACAACGCACCATCGAGCCAGGCCGACCTATCGCACTTGCATCGCGGCGCGATGGCCGAACAATTCGTCGGTCAACAGCTGCTGCAGACACAACCAGCAGGGCTTCACTATTGGGCCAGGGATGTGCGTGGAAGCAGCGCTGAAGTGGACTACCTGATCGAGGTGGGTGGCCAGGTCATCCCGGTGGAGGTGAAGAGCGGGAGCGCTGGCCGGCTCAAGAGCTTGCACATGCTCCTTGAAAAGACGCCCACGATTCCCCACGCCTTGGTCTTTTCCACCGCCCGCTACGCCGAGCTCGCCCACAGCCGCCTGCGTTTCGTGCCGCTTTATTATGCGGGGGCGATGGGTGTCTGCTGAAGGCCCCTACATCGTGGCCAGCGGCTCCAATTCGCTGGGTCCGCTGGGGAATCGTAATCGTGTTGATGGTTGTTGCCGTCTGGACAACGGTTGCGTTCAACAACCATGTGGCGAGGGCCGGAGCAGAGAAGATCATCGCTGCGTGTGGATACCTGGACTAGACCCAGAACTCCCTACGCCACACCTTCGCCAGGCTGATGCGTGGTGTGCCTCTCAAGGCCGTTTAGGACGTAAACTAGCGGAGGAGAAAGGATTCGAACCTTCGGATGGTTGCCCATCAACGGTTTTCAAGACCGCCGCCTTCGGCCGCTCGGCCACTCCTCCGTACCTCTTCACCAGACTACAACATCCCATGAACAGGTAGCTTTTAGATAGTCCAAGATTGACATCAGGTCAATCCCGCCCACTGTGTCCCCGCGAGCCCGAAGTGCCGTTTCGTCGTTGCTCAGGAATGATATCTTCCATGCCGGGCCTGCTGGTGCTGTGGGGACAAAAGCAGGCACAGGAGGTGAGCACGTGGAACCAGGCAAACCCTTTCGTCGGCTTTCCGGGTGGGACAAGATCAAGCGAGCGTGGGGGTCATCCACCAAGCCCGAGAAGGCGGCACGGCGGCAATTCCGAGAAGACCATCCTGGGGACCATGTGGCGTGGACAAGGCTGTCCGCCGACGAAGACGACCGATTTGTTGTGGGGGTGTTTTATGGAAGCACCCGACCAAGAAGTTACCTCTTCTACGCTGTCTCGAAGCACGACGGG
>JAFCZD010000825.1 GCA_019314525.1 Deltaproteobacteria bacterium | reverse complement strand
TCTTTTCACTGGCGCAAGCGCTCAAGCCCCTCGCCAGGAACATCGACCCTGCCCCACAGCCAGGATTGATTGGTGAATAGGTCCTTCTTCTGACTCTCCCCTTTGTGCGCTTCCCCCGTCTTGTCGAACGAGAATCGCCCGTCGCAAATTCGCATTGGCGCTAAAAATCGGAAAATCTGGGTGTTCTGATGCAAAAAGGGCCGCGAGTTGACCACAAAGATCTTCTCGCGGCCCCACGTGCTTTATCGCTGTGCTATTTTCGAGCGCAGCGATTGGCGAGGAAGGGCAATCCCACGCCGCAAACACTGTCGGGGACTCTCGTCCCCAGAAACGGAATACACATGACGATACGATTGCCAGAGGAACGCGTCTACAAATTTCTTGCCCGTCAGGTTCGTACAAAGAAACGCGGTTTCGATTTCAGCTCCATTGCCGACCCTCGCCAACAGAGCAAGGTGAGCCACCGGAGCTACTCCGGCATTATCTGGCAAGCCTTGCTCGGCCTGCTGTCCAACCAACCGACGTTGCGGGATGTTGAGGAGATGCGGCTTGGCCCGTGGGGACGCAGGCTCGTGCCGGATGTGGTGTCAGACACGACATTGGACACGGAGCTGCGGCGCATGGAGGCTGATGCCCTGCATGCCAAACTTGTTCTGCAGATCCGGGATTTGCAGCGTGGCAAGATGCTCCGTCCATCGACACTCCCGTTTGGCGTTGCGACGATCGACGGCAAAAACCTCGCGACGGTAAACCACACCGCCGATGGCAGTGCCCACAAGCGCTCCAAGGATAACGAAAAGTGGCAGCCCAAAAAGGGGCGCTCCGGCACCTACTACCTCATGCCCGCGCTGCGAGCAACGCTGACGTCGGCAGAGAGCAAGCCGTGCATCTTCCAGAAACGACTTCCTCCTGGTACGGGTGAATCCAGCTCGCTGGATGAGATGATCGATGAGCTGCATGCAGCCTACGGTCGCAGCGATATGTTTGAACTGATCGATGTCGATGCGGGCTTGACGTCGTTGGAGCATGCGGACCACGTCGACGATTTGGGGTATGCGTACATGATGGGCCTCAAAGGTAACCAGCCCGAGCTGTTTGCCGAGGCGCAGCGTGTACTCGAACCGATGACGAAAATATGCCCCCCCGAGGCCCGCACGCCCTGGGAGCGCTGCAAAGGGGATCTTCTTCGACGAAGCCTCTGGCGGACCGACCAGATGCGCGGGTACACCAACACCGTTGGTTGTTGGCGGCATCTGCGCCAAACGTGGCTGGTTCGACAGGAAACCAAAACCAGCGACGGCCAGATTACGATTGAAGACCGCTACTTTGTCTCATCGCTGCTCGAGAATCGCGTGAGCCCCCAGGACATCCTGACGTTGGTGCGAGGCCACTGGGGCATCGAGAATGACAGCTTCAATAGCTTGGATGTGCAGTGGCGCGAAGATGATGGCCCGTGGTGTACCCAAGGACATGCTGTGTGGGTGCTGGGCGTGCTCCGCCTGATGGCCTACAATCTTGCACAATTGCTGCGACGCCGGCACCTGCGACCAAAAACAGATCAGGGGGCGTGGCGTCAGCCGGTGCCGTGGCGCACGCTCTTCAAAGCCATTGAACGCGCCTTGGCGCGCGTTGACCTGAATGCGGTGAGTGCTACGACCGGCGTCTGACTATCGCCCTTCCTCCGTTGGTCGTGCAGACATAGCTCCTATCCGCTGTCGCCGTCGAGTGGCAAGGCCGTGGTCTCATTCGACCAAGAGAACGGAGGGAAATCGATGGGATTTCGTGGCCAAAATGGCGATTGGAGTTATGAAACATGTACATGGCAACGTATGGCAGATCAAACCTGGCCTATGTGGCCCCGCGCCTTGACAGCCCACCGACGCAGTGGCACCATGAGCCCACCATGACAGGTCACCATCCCCATCCCTTCGGGAGGTCATTCGTGCACGCTCTCACACAACGCATTGTCCCCGTACTGCTCGCAAGCAGCATGCTGCTCGCAAGCAGCATGCTGGTCGCGCTCGGCGCCTGCAAAGACGACAACCAGAACGAGACTGTCCAGGCCTGCCTGGCCCATATCCCGCCCCAGCTGCCGGTGGTGTTTGCATCCAAAGATTTGGGAGGGGTGCTCAAGCGCCTGCAGGCCGATCCCGCGCTCACCCAGCTCCGCGCCACCACCATGTGGCAGGATTTAACCATGGACCTCGACCTGCTCGCCCCCGAGCGCGTAGCCGCCAAGGTCGCAAAGCATGCGGGCGCCCCCATGGCCGATGTGCTGGCGGCGAACATGCTCGAAGGGCGGGTCTGCGGCGCTGTCAATTGGCATCGTGACCGCTGGGCCTCCATGGAGCAACCGGGCAAAGGATATGTGGAGTGGTTGGTGGTCAAACGCCTCGACCGATCCCAGAGCGCGGTACAAAAGGCCACCGACCTTTGGCTCAAGGCCGGCAGCAAAGTCAAAAAGCGAAAAAAGGTGGGCGAATTCGAGGTGGCGACCATGGACGGCAGCGAGCCCGGCTTGGCCTGGTTCACCTCGGGCGATTGGTTGGTGGTTGGCAGCGCATCCGAGGTACACGACGCAGCCCGACACCTCGCCGCACAGAGCAAACCCGAC
>JAFCZD010000232.1 GCA_019314525.1 Deltaproteobacteria bacterium | reverse complement strand
CCTTCGTGACGCCAGGGGCGCCCGCTGTGGACGGTTTTGGTTTCCCGGAGTTCGCCTCAGCAATTACGAGCGGTGTTCGCAAAGGCGCAGATGCCATCAAAGAGGGCTATCAGGCGCTAGAGCACCAGCTCGATATTCACGTCGCGGATGGGCTGGCCAACTGGATCGAGGTGAAGACGGACAGCGGCTTTGTGATTTTGAGACAGCACCTTCCACAGGGGGGGAAGGTGGAGTTCATACTCAACGTGGTGCAGGCGGCTCTCCGTCAACGGCTCAAGACGCTCGCAGAAGAAGGGTTGATTTACGGCGTCAAGAAGCTGGCGGTATTGGTAGGCAAGAACGCGGTACGAGGTATGACGATCGCTGGTTGGGTGGCTATCGCTATCAAGGTCGCCGCGATCCTGATCAATCTCTATTGGCGCGTAGATATTGGCGCCGAGTTTATGGCGTTCTTAGAAACAAACGCACCTATACTAGTCCCCGTGGCCGAGGCCGTGGAGTGGCTGCTCTTCTGAGCACGGTCCCAGACCTTTCAGACCTTTCAGACCTTTCAGACCTCAGTCCCAGACCTCAGGCACCATCACCCCACGCCAACCAAAAGCGACGAGTTCACCCACCACGCGGTCAAGATCGGGGGTGGCATCATCTTTGAGCAACTGGCGTGTCACACTACGGATTGCACCTAGCAGCGCGGGTGCCACCAGCTCGGTGTCACAAGCGCGCACGAGCCCGATGTTGATGCCGTGATCGAGAGAGGCGCGGATCATCTCTGCCACGCGATCGTAGAACGCTTGGAGGTGTTGAGCGCTCTCAGTGTCCGGGGTTAGCCCAGGGTTGAGCAGCAGTTGGCTAAGGGGGCGGTTTTCGTAGAGGTATTGCAGCACGCGCCTGATGTTCTGCTCGGCTTGTTGGTGGGGGGGCTCAGAGCCGCTCGCTGTCTCGATCACGCGAATACGCGAGGCGAGCCCCACCATTGCGCCAGAGAGGATCGAGTCGAAGACTGCGTGCTTAGAGTCGAAGTAGAGGTAGAAGGTGCCACGAGCAATGCCGGCTCGGCGGATGATTTCGCTGATGGACGCCAGATGGTAGCCAAACTCTGCGAACACCTCAGTAGCTGCGGCGATGATCTGATCACGACGGTCGCCGCGGCGCTTGGCCGCGCGCTCCTCTTGCGGGTCGGTACGACGTTCACCCGGCATAAAGAAACTCGTTCACGTTAAGCCCTGTGGACGTCAGACTCCCTTGCGGGATTGATAGGTGACGATGGTACGTTCGATGACATCGAAGATGCGACAGTGGGGCACCCGGTTGCGCATTTGTTCACCGTGCTCGCAGTGCGCAAAGACCACACGCTCCAGCTCTCGCGCGAAGCTCGTGTCACGGATGAAGAGGTTGACCTCCGTGTAGACGCCATGAGAGAGAGGCGTGAAGTTCGCCGACCCCACGTCCGCGATCTCACCGTCGATGACGACGACCTTGGCGTGAACCATGCGCAGCAGCATCACGATGGTTACGTCGGCGTTGGGGCCCGCCTCATGCAACAACCGATCGCAGGTGGAGCGGTTGAGGTTGCCAAGGATATCCGCCATCGCGGAGGTGAGGAGCGTCACCTTCACCCCACGCCGCGCCGCCCGCGCTAGCGCCACGGCGAAGCGCGGATCGCCGAGGTAGGCCATGGCGATGGTGACCGAGCGCTTGGCGCCATCGATGAGCGCGAGTCGTTGAGCCAGCATGGGGCAGCCGCGATGGTCGGCGTTGCCCCGATGCACTAGGAAATCAATGTGCCGCCTAGCGTCAAAGGGCTCATCACCAGCCAGCCGGGCCTGCAGACGTCGCGCTAGGTCTGGGCTGTCCACCGAGACCATCATGTCAACCCACTCTTTGCGGTGGTCGTCGCCGATGCCCATGCCACCAAGGATCACGTGGCTGTCATCGAAGATATAGAGCTTGGAGTGGTCGAAGATCTTGTGTTCGTGGTCCACCCGAATGTTTGGGTGCTCGAGCATTGCGGTAGCCAGCGGGTTTGGGCGCTGGCGGAAGCTACCCCGGTAGGTGGGGTAAACCACATGCAGAAAATGAGACTCCCAGCGTTGGGTCCAGTCGATTTGCTTGTGGAAGAAACTCTGGCATGAGCCGCCACAGTACTCATAGGTGGCGCCAATGCGGTCTTTCAGGACGTGAATCTCGACGCCACGGTTTGCCGCGCGGAGCAGCGCGCTCGCCAGCATATTTCCCGTTTCATCATCCCGCCAGACGAAAGCATGTATCTCGATTTTCCGTCGGGCAAGATCCACACGGTGGAGGATCTCGGTGTAGGCCGCCTGGCCCCCATCGAAGACCCGTGGCGTGATAAGCCCAGGATCTCGTCTGAGAAGGCGCAGCTCAGGTCGCTTGCATTCGGTGGTCTTCCGACCGGGCCGTGTCTTGTGAGGATGCCCGCTGCGGGCGGGTTCTGCTTTGGTAGGCTGCAATGTGGCTGAGCGATACATGGGAGATATTGCCTCCGAAGCTCATACGCGACTGTGACACCAGGTGTAGCAGTCACTGCTTTCGGCAGGTGTGACGGTGAGCACGAGGCTTGGCCGTCGGCGCTGAGCTTCTAGCGCATAATGACTTCTTGGACAAGCACTTGCAAATACTCTGAATCTGGGGATGCGAGTGGGCAGAACCTTGGTGATGGAGGTAGCTAGCGTTCTTGGGCTTTCATTTTTTTGCAAAGTCCCTATCCTGCCGCCCCCATGAAGCTCAAGGACTTTGTCACACTCGGAAATTTGCTTGGTGGTTTCGCCTCGGTGATCGCCCTTTTCCAGGGCTCCTTCGACTGGGCCTGCTACTTTGTCTATATTGCTTATGTTTTTGATGTCCTCGACGGTCCCGTGGCCCGCCTGACAAAGCAATATGATGCATTTGGCGGGATCCTCGACACCGTTTGCGACTACATCACCAACTCCATCACCACCAGCTTTATCATCTACTACGCGTTCTGGAAGATGGCTGGTTACCATTGGCTCGTGGCAGCCGTCATCGCTGCCTTTCCCTTTACATTCGGAACGATTCGTCAAGCGAAGGGCATGGAAAAGGAACTCTCCTATCCCTGTTATTGGCTTGGAGTTCCGCGGCCAGTTCTGGCTCTCTTTGTTTTGGCGGTGCTCAATTCCAGCCTCTTCAATCTGGGAATTAGCCCTTGGCAGGAGATCGGTCAGGTCGTGGCGGCGCTGCTGGTGATAGTGCTCAGCATCCTGCACCTCTCCTCGATTCCCTTCATCAACCATCAGAAGCGACGTTGGATGGGGGCGAATCGCTTTGGTGCGTGGTTCTTCTTGGCTGGGACGCCTCTCTCGTGGCTGGTGGGATGGCTCGTCTTTGGGTGGCCGCGCATGGCCTACGACCACCTGCTCATTTCATTCTTTGTCTATGTGTTTTTCTCATGGACACAGATCCCCAAGACCGATCTGAGACGAATCCGCGCTTATGTGGCGGGAGGTCCACTGGTCAAGCCTCTCGTACATCGTGATAATGATTGGCGCTCAGCGAGCCTGGCAGACTACTTCCTTGCTGAGGATGTCCCTGATCCCCCAGAGGAGCCCGTGTAAGTCGCTAGCGTGCCCACGAGGGTGTTGCCAACCCTGGCTTCTTCTTCCTACGTGGCTTCTTTCTCTTCAGCTGAATCTTCTTTGGCCGCCAGCGTTTTGCAGGCCTCGCCCGAGGCTTGCGCACTCGCTTTTTCTTGGCTCGACCTACTTTGGCTGCCTTCGCCACAGCTGACTTCACGGGTGCTGCCTTCGCGCTGGTCTTTGGAGGCTCAGCCTTCGCGGCTGCCTTCGAATCCGACTGTGTCGCTGCTCCCTCTTTGGCCTTGAGGGTGATGGTCTCTTCTACATTGCCGTCATTCTTTTCAAAGTGGCGGCTGGAGATCGAGATGAAGCTCTGGTGGTGCCCCTTGGCGATCACTTTGAAGTAATAACGCTGGCGGGGGAGTTCTGAGAGCTTGGCTTTGCCTTGGCCAACAAACCGCCACACTGAGGCTGCAGGTGGCTGAGTCTTGACTTCGATGGTGACCGTTTCTTTGTTGGAGGTGGGTGGGTTGGGCGGAGGTACGCCAGGTGGTGGATTCGGGACCTCTTGGCGTGCGCCTGCGCCCACAGGCTGCAGGGCTATCAAGAGCTGTCCCTTGTTTTCGGCACCTTTGAGCAGCTTGTGAGCGGGACGATACCCATCACGTTCGAAGCGCAACAGATAGCTTCCCTTGGCCTCGAGGTTCCTCACCTGGGTAGGGCTCTCACCGATATGCTGAAAGATCAGCGCCGTTGAAGGTTCAGCCTTGATGGTCAGAGAGCCCTTCTTCACGGTCTTGGCGGTGGTTGGCGTTTTTGGTGCAGTGGCGTCAACCGCAGAGAGCATCGCCGCACCATCGTCTCCACTGAAGACCGTCGTCTTCTTGTAGAGCACGAAGAGCAGCGCTGCTCCCAGAAGCAAGAGCACCAATACCCACCCGAGGACAGTGGGCTTGATGGTGTGGGGCACCACGAGGTCACCCGTGTCGAGGCCAGGCTCTTTGTCGAGGCCCTGAACGAAGAGCGACATTGTGCCTGCGAGAAGTCCCGATTTGTCCGTGGGCAGAGGCAGAGGTTCAGCGTTCGCGCCTGCTCCTGTGGGTGCGTTCGTCGCCATCAAGCTGCCGAGGGAAACATCCCCAAGTGAGGCAGAGAGGCCATCTAAGGGGTGTTCAGGCGGGCTATCCTCGCGGGAGTCGTCGTCACCTGAACGCAGCTCCGAACTCTTTCGCTTGGGTGGAAGCAGTGAGACATCCGGCTGTTTTTCGTGTTGTTGTGTCTCCGTCAGCAACAGGGCCATCACAGAGGCATCGCTCCGGGGGCCCTTCTTCGACGAAACGACCATTTCCGGGCTCGCTGCCTTTACCGGCTTGTTGTGTGCCTTCTGCTCTTTCTTCTGCTTGGGCTTAGAGATTTTTTTGGGCTGCGACGCCGGAGGCTCCACCACGGAGGCCTCATCTTGGGGGGGATCGCCCTGGAAGAAGCGTGGCGACTGTTCTTCGGTTGCGAGGGGTGCCAGGCCCAGAGCACCGAGGGCCTCAAGGCGGCCACCATGGGGGGCGCGGGCTTTCTGATGCAGCTCTGGCACGTCAGGGCGCTTTCGCGCTGGGAGGCTGCGTTTGGTGGGTTTGCCCCTGAAATCAGCTGTTTTCCGTGAAGTCAGCTCCTCGTCGAGGGGGAAGGACAACGCGAGGGTGACATCCTGAGGTGGGGCGCCAGGTGCTGTGGAGATGGGCGCCACGGAGGATGATGCAGGCCTCCGTGCTCTCAACTCTTCCCCAGGCATTCCAACGTCTTCAAACTCCTCTCGCACCGCGTAGGACCTTGTATTGTTGCCCGCGATGGGAGGGGGGGTGGCGTCGACCACCACCTCTTCAGAGACAGACGGCCTGTTCTCTGCCGGGAAGAGCTCTTGCATGTACTCGGCGAGGGTCGCCGAAGTGGCTCCGGCGCCCGTGCTGAAGAGGATACGTGAGAGCGCGAGCTGGAACTCATTAGCGTTGTGGTAGCGATCCTCTGGGTCTTCGGCCAACGCTTCGAGGATGATCGGATCGAGCTCTACGGGGACCTTTGGGGAGACCATCGAGGGGAGAGTGACTATGGCGTTCTTGATCTTCTCCACCATCGCTGCTTCGGAGCCTTCGAAGAGCCGTCGCCCTGTGGCCATTTCATGCAGCAGAATGCCCGTGTTGAAGATATCGGTGTGGTAATCGACATCTAGGCCCTGAATCTGCTCTGGAGACATATATCCGTAGGAGCCTTTGACGACGCCCGCATCTGTCACCCCGAGCTTGTCGGTAGCCTTGGCGATACCGAAATCCGCGATCTTGACCTCTCCGGCCATGGTGACCATGACGTTGGAGGGGCTGATATCACGATGGACCACCCCAAGGCGCGTGCCTTGATCATCGGCGCGGCGGTGGGCGTAGTCGAGGCCTTTGAGGATCTCGATGGCGACGAAGATCGCGTGCTCTACCGAGAATGGTAGCTGTTTCTCTGCAGCTACCTCAGCGATTTCCTGTAGATTTTTCCCCCTGACGTAGTCCATGGCGATGAAGTAGATGCCGTCGAGGCGACCAAGTTCATAGACAGGGATGATGTTGCCGTGGCTGAGCGAGACAGAGATCTTTGCCTCATCGATGAACATCTTGATAAATTCGGCATTACGGGCGTATTGCGGCAGGATCTGCTTGACGACCATCTGCTTTTCGAAGCCGCTGACCCCATAGAGCTTGGCTCTGTAGATCTCCGCCATTCCGCCAACGGCGATGCGATCTGTGAGGTAGTACTTGCCGAATTGAACGGGCTTGAACATAGACTATCGGGAACTCGAAGTTTTTATGGATGAAAAACTCCAGCCATTGTCGACGATCGCACTGCGCTCGTCCAGACTTGCCCCCCGATTTCCCTTCTACAGGGGCGCTTGACTTTGACACGTCTTATGACGTGTGTCTTGGAAACTGGTGCTGAGATGGACTCTGAGCTGTTGAAGGTGATGGTGATATCTCCGTGGGGCTACGTATTTTCTGCGGTGTGGGGGGCGCTCTGGGGCAGTTTTTTTAATGTCATGATTGTGCGCTTGCCAGCAGGGGAATCTCTGGTTCGGCCCGCCTCGCACTGCCGAGCCTGTGGTTTGCAACTGCGCTTTTATGACAACATTCCTATCTTCAGCTACCTGTTCCTACGAGGCCGTTGCCGGAGGTGCAAGGCTCACTACTCTGCGCGATACATGCTGGTGGAGTTGCTGGTTGCAGCTCTGAGTTTGGCCATGTTTTCCACCTTCATTGTAGAGGCGCCAGGCGCTCTGGGGGCTAACGTCGCTCGTTTTTTCATCACCTCGCTCTTTTCGGGGCTGCTCGTTGCTATCAGCTTCATCGACCTGGATACCATGCGTATCCCCAATGTGATCACCTACCCGGGCATCCCAGCGGTTGTGGCGCTCTCGGTCTTCATGGGCCTCCCCAACCTCTGGGATGGCGCTGTGGGGGCGGTGGGGGGCTATCTGCTGGTTCGCTTGATCGCAGATGGCTGGGAGCTTCTGCGTGGTCGACAGGGGATGGGGTATGGTGACGCCAAGCTCTTGGCGATGATCGGAGGGCTTCTGGGCTGGCAGGTGGTCCTACCCACTCTCTTTCTCGCCTCCTTGCAGGGCAGCATCATTGGCATCGGTGCGCTCCTTGTCGCGCGAGCTCTCCGCCAGCGTGAGGCCTCCCCACAGAGCGCTGAAGATGGCGAAGAAGAGCCGTTGCATACCACCACCATTCCCTTCGGTCCCTTTCTCTGTCTTGCGGCGCTGGAGTTAATGATTCTACATGCACACTTACCCTCGCTCACCATGCTGCTCTTTGGGGGCTAGCCACCCGCCGCGAAGGCCTAGCCCTTGACAGCGAGAGGGAGCGGGGGTAGCCCGAGGGCGGATAGTGCCTCCAGAGGCGGAGACCAACGGGTGGTGTGTAGGCATATAAGCAAGAAGGCAGCGCTAATGGGGGGCTTGGCCCTTCTCCTGGTGGCCTGTGAAGGGCGCCAAGGGGGGATTCCCCCCCGCCTGGAGAAGCCAGCCCAGCAAGCCTTCGACGCAGATACTCTGGGGAAGGATCACGCGTCGACCCTCAGCGCGCTGGCCATGCCCCACCACGCCTTCGCCGCACTCCTTGGGCCGCACCAAATCTCCGCCAACTCCAAGCTGGAGACCACAGGACGCGAAGGCAAGGTAATAACTCAGAAGCTGGTGCTCGTGGCCGATGGGCAGGGACACTTCAGCGCCCGCAAGATCACTGATGAACACTATGGTTATGAGCTGGTGTGGACAGGGGAGTGGCTTTATTCACGTCTGCGCTACCATCCTTTTTCGCGTCGTCGGCCGGAAGATGCCCTGGAGCCCTCACGTTTGGCAGATAGGGAATATGGGCTCGTGGGCGCCTACATCCGCCTGCTGAAGCCCTTCATCCAGGTGTCACGAGGCGCGTTGGGCAGAGTCGAAGGACGCGAGGTCATTCACGTTTCCTTCTCACGGCGGGCTCAGCCAGTGTCTTCCCCTAGTGGCAAGGGCGCTTCGAGCGCCCGCCAGCAGCCAGAGTCTTCTCCTAGTGGCAAGGGTTCTCACGGCGGGCTCAGCCAGTGTCTTCTCCTAGTGGCAAGGGCGCTTCGAGCGCCCGCCAGCAGCCAGTGTCTTCTCCTAGTGGCAAGGGCGCTTCGAGCGCCCGCCAGCAGGAGAGACCGCCAGGTGTGCTCAGCGCGGCAAAACGTTGGAGGCGCAGTATTGACGTCGAGCACCTTGTGGGCCAAGCGACATTGGATGCGAAGACGGGGGCACCGCTGAGGGTCAGCCTTCGGTCGCGTTGGACCTTCGCCCTGCCCAAGAAGGCCACCCCAAAAACGGGGATTCCCACAGAGTTGTCGTCAGAGCGGGGGCGAACCTCCCTAGTCTTCGAGCAGCAGATATCCGAGGTCGGCAAGCCCCAGAAAATAAGACAACCCAAACCAGGGGATCTGGTAGACGTGCGTCGTCGCCGGTTGGAGATCGAACGTCAAATGGTGACAGGTGAACGACCACTGGATTCCAGTTGGCGTTCGCGTTGGGGGGACATCGAGCGAGGAAAATGAGCGCCATGGCACCTGGCTTTGTGTTTGGGGCTTTTGCTATACTGAGCTGTTGCGGCGGAAGATGAGCCGCACGACGTGAGAGGGAGCGTACTGCCGTTGAGTAAATCGAAAGAGCTAGCATTTGACGCCGTGGCCGCGGCGTTTACGAAGAACGCGTTAGAGCCGGTGTTGCTCGACGTGACGGGGCTTGCGTCCTACACCGATTATTTGCTGATTCTGAGTGCCCGCAGCGTCCGGCAGGTAGAGGCTATCGCTGACGCCGTGCGACAGGAGATGAAGGCCAAAGGGCATGACCCCCTTGGTCGCGAGGGTATACGGGGTGGGCAGTGGGTCCTCGTGGACTTTGGAGATGTGGTGGTGCACGTCTTCTACCATCCAATCCGCGAGTATTACGACCTTGAAGGCCTCTGGGCTGAGGCTGAGCGTGTGGAACTGGATGTGCCACCCGAGTTGCAGTACGCGAACCTCTACGCCTGATGCTATGCGAAAAACCCGCATTCTGGCCGTGGGCAAGCTCCGCGACCGTGGCTTGCGCGAACTCTGTGATGACTACTATCGGCGTTGCCGAGGGCGGCTACTGATTGAGGAGCAGGAGCTTCGAGATCTTTCCGCGTTGGCCCGGGCCGTCCCTGGGCGCGCCCAGCTTGTCGTGCTCGACGAGGGTGGCGCGCAGCTCACCAGCCGCGCTTTTTCTCAGCGGTTGCGTGCTTGGACGGAGTCTGCGGGTCAGAAGGAGCTGGTCTTCGCCATTGGTGGCGCTGACGGTTTCGACGCCGCTCTGCGTCAGCGCGCCGACACGACTCTCTCTTTGGGGATGATGACTCTGCCGCATCAGCTGGCGCGTGTCGTGCTGGCTGAGCAGCTCTATCGCGCCGTGTCCATCCTCGAGGGCAGTCCCTACCATCGGGATTGAAGAGGGATTGAAGAGCAGGTCCTAACGCATGGCGAGTTGAAGGTGTGTTGGCCACGTACCGCTGGATATCATCTTTTGGCGGTCTTGGGCCTGCTCGGCCTTCTCTTGCTTCGCTTCCTCCTCGGGGAAGGAGATTCGATCGAATCGTAGAGTAGGACCTTCGACTTCGTTTGTGATGGCGGGCAGGTCCGCCCCTGATAGCGCTGGCAGGGGCTCGAGCTCCTGCTCCATCCAGCCTTCGAGCACATTGGAAAACACTGGCGCGAGGACGGGAGGGCGCATCCCACGTTGTACTTCGACGGTCTTGGCGCCAAAGGGAGCGACATCCTCTTGGGTGTCGTCCTCAAACGCCGCATAACCTTCCTCCTCCAAGTCTTCACCATCCGAAGCATGTTTTTCGAGGGAGTCTCCAACCGTCTTCGTGTTCTCTACCGCGTTCTCTACCGCGTCCCCGACGGTGGTTGTGTCGTCAATGGAGTCCTCGACTGCGTCTGCACTTGCCGCCACGTCGCCGATGGTGGCGGCATCGTCATCCTTAGAGGCCGCATCGTCGTCGTCCTCGAAGGCCTTTACGGGCATCGGGGGAGGAAGCAGGTCGGGGGGGATGGGGACGGGAGTCAGGGGGGCGGAGCCAGCCACCGCAGGAGGTGCCAGAGGATCGGATTGAAATGAGATAACGGTTGAAGGGTTACCGTCAGTCGAAGGATCTTCGTCAGAGGTGGTTGGACTGGCAAGGTACCTCGGGAGATCGGGTACGGTGCCCTTCTTTCCCGTATCGTCGGCGCCCGACCTACCCATCGTCAATCTCCTCTTCATAACAATTTTAGCGCAAAAGATATGAGATTACTATTTCTGCCGAACGGGCAGATGACGTCATCTCGTATCTTTTGGTTCGCGAGTTACGCCGCGAACGTCTAGTCTGCGCAAGGCATGGGGGAAGCTCATTGACGTCAGAAAACCGCTTCTGATACCCCATAAGTGGGCGCCAATGTTTCAAATGAAGGGTGAGCTATGAGCACCAAGACTGACTCTAAGCTGCTGGACCACAGCGACCTGGTGCTCGCGGCGCTGGTGGTGGGCGTCGTGGTGATGATGATCATCCCCCTGCCCACCTTTGTGCTTGATTTGCTGATCACCGCCAATATCTCCCTTGGGGTGGTGCTGCTCTTGGTGAGCATCTACATCAATAACGCGGTGCGTATCGCCACTTTTCCTTCGATCTTGCTGATCACCACACTCTTTCGGCTAGGACTCAACGTTTCTTCCACACGGTTGATCCTCCTGCAAGCGGACGCTGGCGACGTGATCGCTGCCTTCGGTGGCTTCGTTGTTGCTGGGAATCTGGTGGTGGGATCTGTGATCTTCCTGATCTTGACGCTGATCCAGTTTCTGGTGATCGCCAAGGGAAGTGAACGTGTGGCTGAGGTGGCGGCGCGGTTCACGTTGGATGCCATGCCAGGCAAACAAATGGCCATCGACGCCGATGTCCGCGCGGGGGCCATCGAGATGGCGGACGCCCGGCGACAACGGGGCACGTTGCAGCGAGAGTCGCAGCTTTATGGATCGATGGATGGGGCGATGAAGTTCGTCAAGGGCGACGCCATCGCTGGGATCCTGATCACGGTGATCAATATCATTGGTGGTCTCTTGATCGGTGTGCTCCAGCGAGGCATGGACGTTGGGGGGGCCGCTCGCCTTTACACGCAGCTGACCATTGGTGATGGTTTGGTGAGTCAGATACCAGCGCTGCTGGTGTCCACGGCGGCGGGCATCATCGTTACCCGGGTGGCCTCGGAAGATGAAGGTGCCCACCTTGGTCGCGACATTGGGGAGCAGATCCTGGCACAACCTCGTGCCCTCGCTCTTTCAGCGGGGCTGCTGGTGCTCTTTGCCATCGTCCCTGGCATGCCCACCATACCGTTCTTGGTGTTGGCGGCGCTCTTGGGGTTTGTATCGTGGGGCCGACGAGCTTCGCGCGTTCGCCCCACGAGGCGTCGCATTGCTCTCGGAGGTGTGAAAGAGCGGCATGACGGAGTGGCTGGTGATGAGGTGGACGAAGAGTTGCCGGCACCCGCACAGCTGACCGTGGAGCTCGGGGAGGACCTGGCGGCAAAGGTAGGCGCAGAGGTCGAGGGCAACGCGCTCACGACAGAGCTGATTCCCGGGCTACGTGAGATGCTCTATATGGAGCTTGGGGTGCTGCTCCCAGGGGTACAGGTGCGAGCCCACGGTGTGGGGCTGGCACCAAGCGGCTATCGTCTCTTGCTCACCGACGTACCCGTCGCTGAGGGGCGTTGGGAGCTGGAGGGCGCCGTTGCGCTGGTGGATGCAAGTGAGCTGCGCGCTCGAGGCATTGAAGCGCTCCCCATTACTGTCCCTGGGGTTGCGTCGCCAGCGGCAAGGGTCTCGGCGGAGCATGAAGTCTCTCTGCGTGATGAAGGGTTTCAGTTGCTGGATGCCGCGACGGCCCTGGTGCTGCACCTCGGGGATGTGGTGCGCCTGCACGTTGCTGAACTCATCGGCATCCAAGAGACACAACAGCTTCTCGACGCCTTGGAACGCACTCATCCCGCGTTGGTGGCTGAGGTGGTGCCCAAGTTAGTGAACGTGCAGACCCTGGCAGAGGTGTTGCGCCGGCTCGTGGAGGAGGGGCTCCCCGTGCGTCAACTGCGCGGAATCCTCGAGAGTCTCGCGGAGCTCGCCGGGGCGGAGCGCGATCCAGTCGCCCTTACAGAGCAAGCCCGGCGTGGTCTACGACGCTATATCAGTTACAAATATGCCGATGACGAGGGGCAGCTTCAGGCCTTGTTGCTCGATCCAGCCATTGAGCAGATGGTGCGTGAGTCCGTGCAGCACACTGACAAGGGCAGCTATCTTGCCATCGAGCCACAGCTGGCCCAGGAGATTGTCAGCGCAGTCAGCACAACCCTTCAGGAGCACACCCATGCAATCCCTTCGGCCGTAGTGCTCACCCATGCTGACGTACGCCGCTATTTCCGTCGCCTGATCGAGGGTGAACATCCTGGGCTCGCTGTGCTCTCCTTTGACGAGCTCTTGCCCCAGGTGCAGGTGCAACTGCTCGCACGAGTGGCGCCCTAGTGGAATGATGAACCCTTCGGAACCCTCGTGCTGTGCCTGACCTCGAATCTTTGGTAAATTCCTGCC
>JAFCZD010000824.1 GCA_019314525.1 Deltaproteobacteria bacterium | reverse complement strand
CTGAACCCCCGAGCGATAGCTGGGCAATTCGATCTCCTCGAACTGCTCGGTCAACTCGATCGTCCCCCTTAGCAGCGAAGCCTCAACCTGCGCTGTCCTTTTCTGTCTCGCGCCTGGTGTTGCAAGCGCCCGCTCAAGTTGGTCAAAACGTGCAGCTACAAGGTTTTCTACGCGCTTGATAAGTTGCTGATGCCCACGGAATACAGGAGCAAGACCACCTACCGACAGGTCATCGGCCAGCTGCCCAAGCGCCGTCGAAATCCGCAGGATCTCGTTAGAGAGGCGCGAATCCTCTGGCAGCTTGAGATCCGCCATCGAATCGCTGCACTGCGGCAACGCCAATGGGGTGAAGGGTTCGACCAAGTGGCCCTTTTCCGTAGCAAGGATCGGGGCTAAGATCTTGGGGAGCGAGGGTGAAGGCTGCAGCACCAGGACGTGACCAAGGTGCTCAAGCAAGGAATCGAAATGTGAAAGTGCTAGCTGGACTGCGGCCGACTCGCCGCTTGGCAGAGCCAAGAGCACTAAATCAGCCTCGGGAGACTCCCTTCGCACCCAGTCACCATAGGAACGCTGCGCAGTGGGATCGCTGAGCACCTTGATGCTGGCGTTGATCCGCGCCTCACGACAGAGCCGCTGGGCGGTCCAATGCAGCACCTCGCGATTGATGGCCCGGTCGTTGACGAGAAGAAAACGAACCTGAGCAAGATGCCAGGGTTCGTCTCCCGTGAGGATCCTGGTCAGAGCCAAGCCAAAAGCGAAGCTTCCGCGGTCGGGAGACCACCACACATCGACCCTTCGCTCTGCCGGAGAGGGGAGAGTCTTATCGTGCTTAGGGGCCCAGAGAATGGCGTTCTGCGATTGTTCTCGCACGGTCGCCAGAAGTGCCACGAGCTGGCCCGCGCTGTTTCGGTAATCGTCCCAGCCCAGAAGAATCGTATTGGGCTCGAGCCCGGCAAACCCATAATGGCGCACCATCGAGTCCATGACGGCGAAAGGATCCGCCGTGGAGACCGGGTAGTGAAAGACACCTGCGGCGACGGGCAGATCGTCCTCCTCGTCTGGAGCCGACGGAGCACGTCTGCGAGCTGCGCCGCCCTCCCGGCCCTCGAAAACAACATCGGTGAGCATACCCAGCCGACTGACCAAATTCGCACCGAACTTCACGAGTTGGGGATGAATGGGCGAATCCTGCCAACCAAACGCCATGACATTGGGCCGGTAGTCAGCCGCCTGCAGCGGATGCTCTCGCAACCTCTCCAGGTTTGCCCGCACCATAGAGAACCAGACCCCACCCCAGGCATCGCCCGACTCAAGAGATAACTCGCGCCGCTTGAGGACGAAAAAGACCCCTGCGAAAAGAACCATGGCACCGATGGCGGCGGCGAGATCGAGCTGAATCATCACCAACAAGCAGCTCACACCACCAACCACACTCACCATGCGGGGAATCTGGAAGGTTGGCCCAAAATCGGCGCGGACCCAGCTCTCGATGGCACAACTCAAGTTGAGAAAGCCGTAGGTGGCGATGAAAAACATGGATACGATGCGGGCGATCGCGTCCAATTCACCAACCAGAATCCCGGTCTCGGCGATGAGGGCGGCGAAGATGAGGGCGCGCCGTGGTTCGTTCATCGCGCCGGCACCCACCGCGAAAAAACGTGGGGTCACACGGTCTTCGGACAATGCCTGAAGAATCCGAGGCGCACCGAGGATGCTTCCCATGGCCGAAGAGATAGTGGCTCCCCAAATTCCTCCCAGCACAAGGACCGGAACCAGGGCGATGTCCACGAGCACGGCGGGATTGCCGACGAGTTGATCGACCGGAACACGGTAAGCCACGAAAATTGCCAGGCCCACGTAGACGATCAAACCCACCACGATAGAAGTCAAAGTCCCCAGCGGAATCGCACGCTTGGGGTTCGCCAGGTCCCCCGACATGTTCACACCTGCCGTAAACCCCGTCACGGCAGGGAAAAAGATGCCAAAGAGAAGCGCAAAAGAGGGCCCGTCCTCGGTGGGATTGAGAGCAGGCGTCGCCGCGACTACATCTGGCGACCCTAATGCGATCGAGCCCACAGAGAGCACGATCAGCCCCAGAATCACGTACTGCATCTTGAGCGCGAGCGACGTGCTGATCAACGTCACGATGCTCACCACAACCAGCACGCCGGTGCCCCATAATCGAATGGCATCGGGCGTGGCGGACACGCCTATCGTCGGCAGAAAGCTCTCACAGAATCCGATGATGTACAGGCTGATGCTAAACGCCAAACCGACAAAGAGCGCCAGGCCGAGGGTTCCGCCAATGGGCAATCCAAGGCTGCGTGAGACGATGTAGTACGGACCGCCAGCGCCAACCTTCTTGTCGGTGGCAATGGAGGAGATGCTCAGCCCGGTCGTGATGGAGATGACGTGGGCGGCCACGATGATGCCCAGCACCTGGTAGAGGCCACCCTCCCCTATGAGCCTCGGTAGGCGCAGGTACATAATGACGCCGAGGATCGTCAGAATTGATGGGACGCACACCCCACCAAACGCGCCGAACTTATTGCTCTTCGCTGCCATTGGCCTCCTCAGCAAGGGGGGTCCTCGGGGCCGTGCTAGGAGGGGGTACCGGCTGAATCT
>JAFCZD010000231.1 GCA_019314525.1 Deltaproteobacteria bacterium | reverse complement strand
GCCTCGCTCTTACTGCGAAAGTTGGGCCAACTGCTTTCGCGCGCACTAACCATCGATTATTATAGGCATTGTCAAGAGTATCCTACTCCCTGCTACCCCCTCGCTGGCCGTGGAGTCAACACCACACCCCATGGGGCAAGAGTGGGGCGTCGATGCATTAAAGTGTGGGAATCATGTGTCTTATCGCGAACAGCCGTCGCATTGGTAGTGAACTCCACACTTTGGACAACTGTCCATGCCTTAGACAGCAAGATCTCACCACCAAAGACAGGGTGTAGAGGAGGTGCAATAGAGAGGTGCAACCACAGGTGCAACGGCAGGGCTTGCAACCTTGGAGTGCGCAACCGGGACATACTTCACACCACCTTTAAGGGCTCAGCTGCGCAAGTAGGCGGTTTTATTGGAGCCAAAATGGCTCCTGGACACGGTCCAGCACTTGCAATTCGAGGGGGCAGACGAGATGTCGGAGGTTGGCGTGCACGAGCGAAATGAAAAGATCATTGCCCTTCTCTATGAGCTTGCCAGCCTCGATGGGCGCCTGGAAGCTGGATTGTCCATCACAGACACGGAGACCTATCGCCTCGAAATGCTGAGGGCACAGTTCGAACATGACCACTACCGGAAAAAGCGGAGGATGTATCTCCGACTCCCCCTGCAGGTGTCAGCGGTGCTCAACCATCAAGGGAAGCACGCACCCATCAAGCTGCACAATATGTCTGCATCAGGTTGCATGTTGGAGACATCTCAGATCATCGTGCCCAATGACCGAGTTGAATTGCGCTTGGGGCTGGTCTCTCACAACCTCTATCTCTTCTCGGGGCTCGTGCGACGCATCCAATATCTTGGCAAGTCTTCCTGGGTCGCGCTGGAGTTTGATGGCATCCCACTGCACCTGCGCGCCTATCGCGTGCAGCCCCTGCGAAGCCTGCGAGTTCCAGGACGAAGGCCACTCCACCCAGCACAACTGATGGCTTCGACCCTAGCGGCCTCTTAAGAAACGCCACCGAGGGAGCTGCAGAGCACCTCCAGGCGACGCTGCAGTCGCTCGGGAACTCGCCAGTGCAAATCACCCAAACGCATGGCGACCTCCTTCAGGGAGGGAGCAGCCTCTTGCGGGATCGAGGCCACCAATTGCCCCAGGGCCTCTTTGAGCTCAGGAACCTCAGCGGCAGCAAACGGAAACGTCGGCAGGGCGAAACCAAAGGCGACGCCCAAGAGGGCTCGATGGCGAGGCACAAGCTCATCAACAGCGCGCCGCAGAGCCTCACGATCCACGGGCGCTCCTTGCACATCCAAATCCAAGACCGAAGATTCGCGGCGATGGAGAGAGACGCCAGGCAGGAGCACGAGAGCCGTACGCTCCTGAGCCTCGCTGAGGAGCCTGTTCTTGAGGCTCACCGAGCCATGGAGCTTGCTGAGATCTCCAAAAATCGCCGTGTAGGTCTCATAGGCGAGATCTTCGGCAGTGCTCGCCTCTGAGCTGGCGAGCCGACAAGCACGATAGACGACACCAGCGTAGATCAGCACCAGCGTGTCAGCAGCCTGCCGTAGCTCGCCTTCCCGCAAGGCGCGCAGGATCACCTGATCAGAAGGAGTGTCAAGGGAGAGCCTCATGAACGTGGCCTCATGAACGCGGCATCATGCAGCAGATAACGTGGAGGCTAGTAATAATAGTGCACACGGCCCACGGTCTGACCGCTGGAGAGAAAGAGCGGATCGGCGATGGCCACGTCGCTGAAGCCATCATCGTTGATGTCCGCGGCCCAGACAACGTGGGTCCCGAAGCTCTTGGCGTCGCTTGGTGGCGCGAAGATATAGTCTGCCTGGGAGGTGGTACCATCGCCCAAGGTCGCTGCACCGTTGAACTGGTAAACCACACCCAACGAGGCGCCGGCTTGTTGAGACCCCACGAGCAAGTCCGCTCGCCCATCATCGTCGATGTCGCCGCTTCCAGCTGCGATGGTGAGGCCAAAGCGATCACCAGCGGCAGCGTTGACGTCGTTGGTCAAGGTCATCACGGCGTTAGCGGGACCACTCGGTGGGGTGAGCAGGTTGAAAACATAGACGCGTCCTGCCTCACCATCTGCGTCTGGATCCGAGACCGCAAACTCCAATGTGCCGTCCTTGTTCATGTCTCCGACGAGCGCAACCTGCGCGCCGAAAGCGACGTTATCGCTTGCTCCAGCGAGCGGGATCACGCGGGCGTCCGTGAGTGGAATGTCTCCTCCGGCGCCACCCTTGACGACATAAACCATGCCCTGCCCCTGGTGTGAGGCGCCAACTAAGAGGTCCGCGTTTGCGTCACTGTCGAGGGAAGCGCCACCGCCCAGCACGAGCCCGAAAGCACCCGTAGCTGTGCCTCCCGTGATGCGCGCCGAGGCAGCAGCGGGTAACTCCACCAACGTGGGGCTGACGCCGGTGTTCATCTTCTGCAGGCCTTGTGTACCGAAGACGAGCAAAACACTCGCCGTGTTCGCCCCGGTATCGCGATAGGAGAGCGCCAAATCGGTCACGCCATCACCATTGAAATCACCGGCGTTGGCGATGCGCTCACCAAGGACCTCCAAGGCCCCTGCCAAGGTGGGCAGCGAATAGATCAGCTCTGCTCCCTTGCCTGTGCTCACATCGTTGCGGTCAAAGAACTGCTCGCTGCCCAAATAGACGAAGACTTGTGCCGTCGAGTCGTTGCCATGTGATGCATAAACCGCGAGGTCACTGCAACCCACAGCGTCACCGTCGAAGTTTGGCAGCATGGCCAACCCGGCGCCGAAGCGACCCCCTGCGACCGTGCCATTGATGAACTTCTCTGGCGCGGGAAGATAGCCCGCGGCGCTGCCCAAATAGATGCTGACGCGCCCGAGGTTATTGCTGGCGAGGGGATCACCGAGGGCCAGGTCCGTATGACCATCGCAATTGAAATCTCCGCTCACCATCACGCTGCCCCATTGACTCGTCGTGTTCGACGGCTCCGGGAAACCAGGCAGCGGCCCACCACGAAAATCGACCACTGTGGCGTCGCCGCCAACGAGGGCGCTCAGATTCAACACCCCATCAGCGGCACGAAGGGAAATGTAATAGGTAGCGCTGAGGGGTAAGCCCTCGAAGATCACCGACTGTGTCTGGCCAGCGTTGTTGGGCACCACGCTCTTCTCCGTGGTCGCCGCGATGGCCCAGGAGGTCTCCGTGAGGGAGGCGTCGGTGGCATAGCGCAAGAGATAGCTTGCGACCTCCACTGGGCCCGCAGAGGTCCACTGACAGGTGACTCGCCCCAGCCGCGGCTGGGTCAGCGTGCAGCTGAACTGGGTCGCTGCTGGAGGCCCTTGGGAGTCGACTTTGATGACAATTTCTGTGCTCTCAGCGCGGTTGCCTGTGGCTGTATCCACACAAAGTGCCTTCACGCGCCGCTCGCCGTCTGCAAGAGGCTCGGCGTTGAAGGCTGCGTTCCCGCTGCCGTCGGCCGTTCGCGGGGTCCCCGCAGCGCCATCCACTTCCAAAGTAACGGTGGCGCCAGCGTGGGTCTCCACGGCGACGTTGGTCTCGATGCCTGTGGTGGAAGGCAGGGCATCCTGAGCGACGCCCAACCCGTTTTCTCCACCGGGCAACTGCACCAGCGCGGGGGTGAAGCTTAGCCGGCAGATGGGTTGTTCAACATCGACGTTCACCGCGGCCTTGCAGCTCCCGACCACCCCGTTGAGCTCCACTTGAGCTGTGAGGGTGACGGCCCCAGAGGATAGCACCTTGTCATTGAAGGTGACCGTTCCGCTGCCAGGGATTGGATCCACGACACCGGCTCCCATGTCGTCGATGCCAAGGGAAATGCTCCCTCCAAGAGCCGAGGTCGTCTTGATAACGACATCGAAATCGAAGGTGTCATTGCCAGACAGCTTGTCATCGTCTTGGCCGAGGGTCTCGCCATCGCGCGGGGTAAGAAACACGCACTCTGGCGGAGCCTCCACGGTGTAGGTGCGACTATCGTCTCCACAGCCGGCTGCGCTCACGCCCAGCCGCACACGGTCGATGCTGGTGACCACGGTGACATCAGAGAAGATCGCCTTGCCCCCGCTGGCCGTGGCCAAAGAGGGCGCGGTCTGACCTGTGAGAGAAAGCTCGACCTGAACACCATCCGCGAGGCCAGTCCCGAGGACCTCCACGTCGATCTGGATGCCCAGCTCTCCGTCATTCTTGTCCAACGCGCCACCAATGGCGGTAATCTCTGCCACAGGTGTGCCATTGATTGAATTCAGGGCCAGAGAACAAGATTCCGGCCCGTCGCCTCCATCCTCCGGTCCACCGTCAGAGGGAGAATCACTGATGAGATCCACCTGTCCATCCAGGTAGACATCCGTGTCATCCGAGCATCCAAAAAAACCAAGAACGGCGATGGCGAGACCAAAAAGCATCCCCCTGCGAATCATAGTGGCTCCTCCTCGCTCCCATGAAACCCTCAGGCTCCACAGCCATAGCGAGATCTTCGGCCCGCGGATTTGCGGCCTCCGATGACAATTATTGAACAATCACTAACTTTCGTGGCTAGATTATACCAAGCTGAACCTCACGTACAGTAGTGACGCTTGGCATGCCCTCTCGTATTCCAACCTCTCCACACTCTTCTAGCCCATGGCCCGTGGGGGCCTTGTGGACGATCATCGCCCTCACGGCGACGATGATGGTGCTCCTCCCCGTCGGGTTGCCTCTTGTGGCCGCCCTCCCCCCCGCCTTGCGTTTTTATGGTGTCTTCCACTGGACACTGGCGCCTCTCTTGGCGGGTCTTGTCACCCTGGGCCTGCTCGCGAGGCGCGCGGCCAAGCCGCCCTTGCCCATCCCGCTGCCCCAAGAGCTCACGGCGGTCTTTGCCCTCTCCACCCTTCTGCTGCTCCTGCTCGGAGCCTGCGTGCTGAAAGACCCCTTGTGGGATCAGCACCCTGGACTGCTCATTCTCGGAGCGTCCAGCTATGTGGCCGCGGCCTCTCTGCTCCTCCATGGGCTGCTGCGCCGGACCCTGACCAACGTCGCTCCACCTCTTGGCGCGAGCCGACGACGTGGACGCCCCATCTCCGCCCGGCGTGCCATTCTTGCCACCACCCTTGCTGTTGCCACCATCAGCACCTCTTTGATGACCCTGCAGTCCGAGAGCTACCGCTTTCACAACGCAGCGAAACGCAGCCGCCTACACCTCAAGATGCTGATGAACGTTTCCATGGGGCAACTCGAGGACCTGAGTGAAGCGCGCGTCATCGCTCGCCTTGATGCATTTCCAGACCCCAGTCATGCGTGGGGAGCCCTGGTGGCCGCTGATGGGACCATCCTGGGCGGCGGGGGGAAAGGCAGACATCTGGAACAACTTGGCGCCTTTCGTTGCCGCGTTGGCGCTCAGGTGTTGCGATGCGTCACGCGAAGTTTGCCCCCCTCGAACCATCACCTGGTGATGCTCGCGCCCATTCACGGCACCGCCTATGGTCCCCTCTTGGGCCTGGGAAGTATCTTCTTGCTCGTCGCCGGGCTCCTTGGGCTTGCCCTCGGCCGAGAAACCATTGGAGACATCGCTCGAGTTACCAGGCGCTTGCAGCGTTTCGCGCTCGACGACCAGCCCGACCTGCACCATCCCCTCACCGTTGGCTCTGTGGACGAGGTTGGCGAAATGATCGCGGTGGTGGAGGGGCTACGAAAGCGCCTCGAGCGCGACCTGTACAGCCACGCATCGTCTCTAAAGAAGACCCGTGACGCCGAGGACCAACGCAGCCGCTTTTTGGCGGACGTCAGCCACGAGTTGAGGACGCCGCTGAACACGATCTGCGGCTACTCACAGCTGCTACTCGAGGGCATCGAGGGCAGGCTCAATGAGAATCAGCGCACCGACCTGGAGGCTATTCACCGCAGCGGCACGCACCTGACGGCTTTGATCAACGACGTGCTGGATCTCTCGGTGATGGAGTCAGGGGCGCATACACTCCACCTCGAGGCGGTTGATGTCGGGCACCTGGCATCTGAGCTCCTCACCCAATTTAGGGGGGTCATCCGCATGGGTGATAAGGGCAAGAGGCTGCGGCTCGAGGGAGACATCACCCGTGACCTCCCAAGCCTCTGTGCCGACCCCGTGCGGCTGCGACAAGTCTTGCAGAATCTCCTCTCCAACGCCTTGCGCCACACCGCTGAAGGAGAAGTGAAGCTCACCATCCGCGACCGAGGAGGAGAGCATGTCATCATCGAGGTGGAAGACACGGGTGAGGGCATAAGCGCCGCTGACCTGCCAAAGATCTTTGACGAGTATGCACAGGTCGGCATGGCGGGATCACGCCGTGGAGGCACTGGGCTGGGGCTGGCCATTTGCAAGCGACTCGTAGAGTTGCACGGTGGCCGCGTTCAGGTGGTGAGCAGGCTCGACGAAGGGACCCGCTTCAAGGTTGAGCTACCGTGGAAGGGCCCGAGGGAAACGCGATGATCTTGCCCCCTCGCCACCTCTTGCCGCCTCGCCACCTCTTGCGGCGCATCGCCATGGCGCTGCTCCTGATAGCCAGCGCCAGCATCGTGGGCAAGCTCGCCGTGTGCTGGTGGGCCTTCGGCTTCTCAGGTGACGCCCTCGCCAGTCAGCTGATCTTCAGCTTGGCCTTCTTTGGCCCCTTCATCGTCGGCGTGATGCTCTACGCCCGTTGGCGACTGCGCGAGCTCTGCGAGCTCTGCCACAGCCTCCACCAAGAAGAAGCCGCCCCCATCGACACCCCGCGGGTCCAACGTTTGGCGCTGACCTTTCCGCTCAGCTTTTCGCTCTTGGGGCTGACGCTGATGCTCCTGGGCGTCATGGGCAAGGCGCTCTTCGACACTGTGGTCCTGGCGCTGCCCTGGGATGTCGCCCTGGGCCTGGCCCTCACGGTGACGGCCCTGGGCCTGGCCATGGCCACTCTCTTCTATATGACCGCGCGGCGCTGGATGCACCCTCTGATCGCCGCCTTTGGTTACACCGAACTGCCCCAAGGCCCCTTTGTGCCTTTGGTCCCAAAGATCACCTTCACCCTCCTCGCGGCCACTATCGCTACTGTGGTGCCCCCGATGGTGGTGCACCTGGCGCGCGTGGAATCCGAGGGGCGCTCGGCGACACGACGCCACCAGCAACAGCTGACGGATCTGCGCGCGCAAAGCACCCTGGCAAGCGCAGCCAAGCTCGCATCTCACCGTGACAACCTCCCCTCCGAATCACCCCCTTCACTGCCTGAACACCAGGGCACACCCCTGGCCCTCGTCCTGCTGGGCCTTGGGCTGCTGCTCTTGGGTGGCGTCATCGGTCATGATCTCGGCCGGGCTGTGGTCGATGATGTGCGCCTGGTGACCCTCAGCGTGGGGCAGTTGCTGCGCGCTGGCCCCGATGAGCAGCGGCCCATCCGGGCGCGGGCGCCACAGCTCCAAGAGCCAGACGCGCTGGTGAACACGCTCAACGCGCTGCTCCTACGCAGCGCGGAGCTCAACGTTTCGCATTTCGTCGCCATCGAGCGCATCATCGAAGCCGACCACATCAAGACACAATTTCTGGCCAATATGAGCCACGATCTGCGCAGCCCGCTCAACGCCACCTTGGGGTTCTCCGAGCTGCTGCTGCGCGGCGTCGAGGGCGAGCTCACCGAGGGGCAGCACACCTCCCTCGAGACCATCTACCGCAACGCGCGGCAGCTGCTGCACCTGATCAACGAGGTCTTGGACTTCGCCAAGCTCGAGGCTGGAAAGCTCGCGCCGCATAACGAAGAGGTGCTGGTGACGACGCTCTTTACCGGCGCGCTGAAGCAGGCCCGTGAGCGGGGTTATCTGGGCAAGGTCGACGTCGAGATGGAGATTCAAGCGGGCCTCCCGCCGCTCTGGGCCGATGGCCAACGTTTGACGGAGGCGTTGATCTACCTGCTGCGCTTCGCCGCCCGCGTCTCTATCGACGGCCCCTTGCAGGCCAGCTGCCGCCTGCGCGCACCCGATGAAGACGACGCCCGACGGCGCCTCGAGATAGTCATCAGGGATGACTCCGGTGGCATCCCCGAAGAGCGGCAGGAGAGCATCTTCGACGGCTTCTACCGCTACCCTGGCCATCCCGGCCTGGGCCTCGGCCTGCCCCTCGCGCGGGCGTTCATCGAGATGCACGGCGGCGAGCTGGAGGTGATCAGCTCTGACGAAGGCAACCGCTTTGTTGCCACCCTGCCAGCGATGGAGCGACGGGCTAGAGGGAGGGAGGGGGCATAACGGGAGCTGTTTACTTGGCGAAAAACGTTAGGGACTAAGCACAATCTTCCGAACGCAACGAGCCTTGAACATCACGAGGGCACCTGCATTCAGTGACACCTGGCCCGTTGA
>JAFCZD010000823.1 GCA_019314525.1 Deltaproteobacteria bacterium | reverse complement strand
GCGCCGCCTCAACCGTCACTGCACCCACGCCCTCGAGGCCGCCGCCGGGGTGTGCATGTCTCGTGGGCACTACGAAGTGACAGTGGAGCACCTGCTGGCTCAGCTCGTTCAAGATGGAAACGCAGATATTCACCTGATCCTCTTTCACTACAATATTGACAGGGGGCGTGTGGACGCAGCGTTGCAGCGGCACCTCGAGGTTCAGCGCAGTGGAAACGCCGGCCGGCCTGTCTTTTCACCCTTGCTCATGACCTGGATCAACGACGCCTGGACCGTGGGCTCGGTGGAGCAGCAGGCCACCGCCGTGCGTTCAGGGGCGCTCTTCACCGCGCTCTTGCTGACCCCCTCCAGTTACACGAGCAGCGGATATGTCGACCTGCTCGAGGAGATCCCTCGCGACGAGGTGCGCAAGAAGCTTCCCACGATTTGTGCGGGATCCTCCGAGGAAGAAGAACGCGCTGTGGGCAGCGTGGGAGAGAAGGCGCCCAAGGCCCAAGGATCCCATAGCCGCGGCACCGACACCGCCCTGGGCAAGTTTACCCTCGATTTTACCGCCCAGGCCAAAGCGGGAGAGCTCGATCCGGTCATCGGTCGTGAGGTGGAAATTCGCCAATGCATCGATATCTTGGCTCGTCGGCGCAAGAACAACCCGATCATCGTCGGTGAGGCGGGGGTTGGCAAGACCGCCTTGGTGGAGGGCATCGCCCAGCGTGTGGTGGCCAAAGAGGTCCCCATCCAGCTGCAGAACGTGGACATCCTCAGCCTCGACCTTGGGCTCCTTCAGGCAGGGGCGGGCGTCAAAGGCGAGTTCGAAAATCGTTTAAAATCCGTGATCGAAGAGGTCCAGGGCTCCGCCAAACCTATCGTGCTCTTCATCGACGAGGCGCATACCTTGATCGGCGCAGGTGGGCCTCAGGGCGGCGGTGACGCCGCGAACCTGCTTAAGCCTGCGTTGGCGCGTGGCGATCTGCGCACGTTGGCTGCCACCACCTGGTCTGAATACAAGAAGTACTTCGAAAAAGACCCGGCTCTTTCCCGTCGCTTCCAGGTGGTAAAATGTGACGAGCCCGACGAGGAGACTGCGGTGGCGATGATGCGCGGGCTGGCGCCTCATTATGAAGAGGACCACAAGGTGCGCATCACCGACGAGGCCGTGGTGGCCACGGTGGAGCTGTCCAATCGTTATATTTCTGGCCGACAGCTGCCTGACAAATCTGTGGACTTGCTCGACACCTGCGCGGCCCGCGTGTCCATCGCCAAAGAGGCCAAACCTCCTGCGTTGCAAGACCTCGAGCGCAAGATTCAAATCCTCGGTCGCGAACACACAGCGCTGCTGCGGGAGCGCGATGAGGGCGAGGAGGGGCACGAGCGCCGCATTCAAGGCCTCGAAGCAGAACTCGAGGCGTGTGAGCAGGAGTCTGTGGTGTTGCTCACCGAGTGGGAAGACCAGCGCAAGTTGGTGCGCCGTATCGAGGGGTTGCGCACCGTGGTTCGGGGAGAGGTCGCGCCAGACGCAGCGGCCACAGAGCCAGAAGAGGCCCCAGGAGAAGATGGTGAGAAAGCCTCGGGAGACGATGTCGAAGGCGAGGAGCCTCAGGGAGAAGGCGCCGTCAATGAAACGCTGCCCAGCGACCCCGATGAGGCACGTGACCAGCTCGACGTGGCACAGGACAAGCTCGCTGCGCTGCAGAAGGAGAAACTCCTTGTCCCCGTGGATGTCACCTCAGATCTTGTAGCGGCCGTCGTGTCCGATTGGACGGGGATCCCTGCTGGTAAGATGGTCAAGGACGAGGCCGAAACGCTGATGGCCCTTGACGACAAGCTGCGTGAGCGCATCAAGGGGCAAGATTCAGCCTTGCGCGCCATCGCCGAGTCCATTCGCAGCTCCAAGCTGGGCCTGGGTCAGCCAGAGACGCCCATCGGTGTCTTCATGTTGGTGGGACCCTCCGGCGTTGGCAAGACCGAGACAGGCCTGGCCCTTGCCGATCTGCTCTTTGGTGGTGAGCGCTTCGTGGTGACCATCAACATGAGCGAGTTTCAAGAGAAGCACACCGTCTCGCGCCTCATCGGCTCGCCTCCCGGCTATGTGGGCTATGGCGAGGGTGGCGTGCTTACCGAGGGTGTGCGGCAACGTCCCTACACCGTGGTGTTGCTCGATGAGGTGGAGAAGGCCGATCCTGAGGTGATGAACCTCTTCTACCAGGTCTTCGACAAAGGGCGTCTCTCTGACGGGGAAGGCCGCGTGATCGACTTCCGCAACACCGTGGTGCTGATGACCAGTAACCTCGGCTCAGAGATGAGGACGCAGATGTGCATGACCGTGCCGCCGCCCAAAAAGAAGACGGTGGTGGACGCATTGCGGCCCGTCCTCAGCAAGCACTTCAAGCCTGCGCTCTTTGCCCGCATGACCATGGTGCCCTACTACCCCTTGTCAGGTGACGCCATGCGCCAGATCGTCGACCTGAAGATGGCCGGGCTGGTGAAGCGTGTGCGTGACACCCACGCTATCGATCTACAGGTCACCGATGATGTGGCCAACCAAATTGTCGAACGCTGCTCTGAGGTGGAGACGGGCGCACGCAACATCGATCACATCGTCACCAAGACGATCTTGCCGCTGCTCTCTCA
>JAFCZD010000822.1 GCA_019314525.1 Deltaproteobacteria bacterium | reverse complement strand
CCGCCGAGAGAGAGGAAGAAGCATGACGTTGTCGAGGACAGAGCTGTGCGAGATGGCTGACCCTCGCTCCTGGGAGCGAGGCGTAACGTACTTCGAGGAGGACCGCGTGCATGGGGTCGTCCGGGACGGAACGACAGTTGTGGCTAGCGTGGAAGGCCAGCAGATGTATCGCGTCCGGCTCTCACTGCGCGAGGGAAATCTGTTCGCGGATTGCAGCTGCCCGATGGGTCGCGCGGGTGTCTTCTGCAAGCACTGCGTTGCCGCGGGATTGGCGTGGATCGAAGGTCCCCTAGAAGCGACGAGCCGCGTTGGGAGCACCGAGAGCGCGGGCGGACTGCCGGATGCTGCCGCGTTGGACGACTTCTCCACAGACCTGGATCGAATTCGCGAGCACCTGGCGCAGTTGGAACCATCTACGCTTGTCGAGATGTTGATTGAGCAAGCCTTGTGGGATGACAACTTGTTGCGACGGTTGACGATGGCGGCAGCACGTAGTGATGAAGTGGTCAACATAAAAACGATGAGACACGCGATCACCGAGGCCACCCGTACCGGCGGATTCGTGGATTACGGCGCTGCCCCCCACTTTGCCCGCGGCATCGAGGACTTAGTACACGCCGTGTCTCAGCTGTTGGAGGAAAGCCACGCAAATGAAGTCATCAAGCTAAGTGAGTACGCCCTTCGGCGGGTGGAACGGGCTCTGGAGCACATGGACGATTCCGACGGGTACATGAGACCGATCCTCGATGATCTCCAGACGCTCCACCACGCCGCTTGCGTCAAAGCGCATCCGGATCCGGTCAAGCTTGCGCGGCGGATCTTCGAGTGGGAGATCAACGGGGACTGGGACATCTTCTACGGTGCCTCGAGGACCTACGCGGACGTGTTCGGAGAAACCGGTCTAGCTGAGTACCGCAAGTTGGCAGAGAACCTGTGGCAAGACGTTCCGCAGCTCGGATCGAATGGAGAGGGACGGACCTACGAGCATCCGAGATTCCGGCTGACCGCGATGATGGAAGCCCTGGCAACCGAATTGGGCGACGTGGAGGCCTTGGTCGCTATCAAGAGCCGTGATCTGTCGAGTGCGTTTCGCTACCTCCAAATCGCTGAGACCTACAAGGAAGCCGGTGAACCTGACAAGGCCCTCGCGTGGGCGGAAAAGGGGGTGCGGGCGTTCTCCTCCAAGACCGACAGCCGCTTGCGCGAGTTCCTCGCCGAAGAGTATCACCGCTTGGGTCGCCATGGGGACGCTGTGGGCCTCATCTGGCAGAACTTCTCGGACCACTCCAATCTAAGTTACTACCAGGCCCTGAAACAGCATGCCGAGCAAACCAGTGAGTGGCCGCGATGGCGCAAGAAGGCGCTCGCGCATTTCGGAGAGCGAGAACGGACTGACGCGTGGCTCGGACCGAGAGAGCGATGGACGATGGGCCCACTGAATTTCGGCTCCGAACTCGTGGCGATCTTTCTCTGGGAGAAGGACGTCGACGCTGCGTGGGAAGAAGCGTGTCAAAGGGGTTGTTCGAGCGATCAATGGATGGAACTCGCCCGCTTACGGGAGGACGGACATCCGGAAGATGCTCTCCGTGTCTACCAGGACGAGGTTCAGCGGCTGGTCAATCAGACAAACAACCCCGCGTACAAGGAAGCGATCGACTGGGTTCGCCACATCCGCAGGCTGCTGAGGAAGACGGGGCAAGAAGACCAATTCGGCAAGTACGTTGCGGAACTCGAAGTCGAGTTCAAGCGAAAGCGCAACTTCATGAAGCTGCTGAACGGGCTTCCGTAAACCTCAGAGGGGACGAGGGTTCAGGCCTTCTCCGGCGCGGCATGAGCGCGTGACTCCGCGTTTCTCATCGAGGCGAATCTCGTCGTTCCGTAGCGCTATGGTCCTACGTACTTCCCCTGCAGAGCCCGGGCCCTGGCGAGGCCACCCGCGGTGAAGTCGACCGACTTCGACCGGTGAGTGGATATCAGCAGGCCTTCCTCCACCAAAGCGTCAAGGATCTCGAACCGATGGTTCTTCCAAGCGCGATGGATCGTTGGTGCTCCACGGAATGGCTCCTCTTCCCACGAGGCAAGATAGAGAAGGAGCAGGGTTAGCTCAGCCATAGCTTGCTCGCGTTCGTTATCGTGTTCCGTCATGTGATCGCCCTCCAGCGGATGCTATCACACTTCCATGAAGTGTCGACATAGCAGAGTGGGAGCAGCGATTGAGTCGCCCAATGCTCCTGATGCAGGGAGTAAGGTCTTAGCCTGGCAGTGAAGACCGCTCGAAGTCTGAAGAATTCGGATTCCCCTCGCTTGGGGACAGTCCCCACAGGGGACTGTCCCCTGTTCTGAGAGTGAATCCCTGCACCGTGCCAAGTTGCGTGTTGTGCTCCCAGAAACTGAAACAGCGAGCATGGCGAAGGAATCATGCCATCACAGTATCTGCTTACGAATTAGGAGAAACCCTAAGAATCAAGATGTGACCTGGAAAACCCGAAGGTTTGGAAAATCCTAGCCGGAAACGAGGTATGGTTCCCCCGATTCATGGGTCAATCCTACAGACAGAAATTCAGATCTGAAGCTCTGATCCAGAGCCTTGAACAGTGGGATGACAAGCGGGCCTGAAAGGATATCGCGC
>JAFCZD010000821.1 GCA_019314525.1 Deltaproteobacteria bacterium | reverse complement strand
AGAGCTGTTCGCGGATGCGCAGAGCCGATGATTCGACTGAGCAGCCAAACCGTCCACCAACGCACGGAACTGTGCTGGCTGTCCGCCAAAGTAGAGCACCTGCTTGATGGATTGAGCCGTATAGGTGTCTTGAGGTGACATCAAGGGAGTCTAACGTCTTTGCGCGCAAGGCCCCAGCGGTCAAAGGTTCACGGCTGGTGCAAGTGTTCCTCGGCAAGTGTTCCTCGGCAAGTGTTCCTCGGCTGTATTTTCAGCACACTAAGCCGAGGGCCCAAGCCTTGCTACACCGAAGTTCGAATGAACGCTGGCCTCCCCATGACTGTTCCACCAGCCAGACAGGTGTCCTCTTCCGCGTAACGCATGAAGATAACTACTGCTAGGAGTCGCGTCCATCGTGGACCTAATCTTGCTACAAGTGGTGCGGCTATGGGCAATCTAAACTCAACTACATTTGTGCTGGTGGGTGTCTTGACACTGGTTTTCCCGCAACTGGCGCTGGCGAAGACCAAAGCCTTTCCACGCTCCGTAGTCGACATACGTCTCCAGTCGGCCAATCCCAAGATGCTCAGACGTGTAGCGGCGCGGCAATTCAATTCACTGACCTGGGACACCCGCACGATGACCAAGCCGAAAGAGGGGCTGGCTCGCAACTATACCTTCCTCGTTACGTCCTTCACTCCAGACGGAGGCACCAACTACCTCAACGACCGTAAAGCCCTGTCCCGCGAGCCGCTCTTTTTCGCATCCGTGATCTCCGACTTGACCGCTCTGCACTTGCACCGCGGTATATGGTCCGCCGGCAAACCAAGGATGAGAACCAACACGTTCTTCAACATGGGCTTCATTTTGAGCGCCAGACCTAAGAATGTTGCTCTGAATTGCCCGGGAGACACCGCATTCAGCATCCGCAAGCCCTATCCGGAAACGTTGGCCGCGCTGCGCAAGCACCTGTACCAAAACTACCCAGGGGCACTGGTGAAGGTCGGCAGCGACAAGCCTTACGAGTGGCCACACTACAGATTGAGGCGCGTCGGCCCCTACGACCCCAAGCACATTCTCGACCGCACGAACGAGAGGAGCAACGAGGTGCTCATGCACGGAACGTATGGCGGTTCAGAGGTCCAACCCGCAGCGCTCTTCGTCAGAACGGATCCACTCACCAATAAGGATCTCGTGCCTGCAGATCAGCTCGCGCCCTACATCGATGCTGCACGCAGGTGGAATATTCCCTTGGTCAGAATCCCAGCCTATGGCCTCGTACACAACGACTGGTCGCAGCCAAAAGAGAATGCCCGTTATCTGGAGTTGCTGTTTCCCCAACTAAAGCGCGCGTTCCACGGCAAACTCCCCACCGAAGACTGGCGCAAGAAGGTCTGGGACTAGATCGCTTCCCCCCTGCGTCAGGGTAGTTGCCGCCTCTTGGCTGGTCTTGTTGCTGTTGCCCCGCATAGCATCTGAGGCCTGAGCGGCGATAATAGTCGACCGCTGCACGAGGCTTGCCGAGCAGCTCATAACAGCGCGCAACATTATAGAGCAACGCAGGCCGCAGTGAATTGTCATGAGAAAGGCGAAAATACTTTAGCGCGGCCGTATACTCTGCTCGCTGGTAGAGCTTCTCGGGAGGGCGGGGCCAGACAGCTCTCGAACGCCAACAGCTGTATTGTATGCACCACGACAGATTTCCGCGACCCACCTCGACGAAGCTGTCACCTTCACACGTTTCCAACCATCATAACCCTTCGAGAGTAACCAATTTGCGATGTGGCCTGCCATTTGCATTATTTGTAATCTTCAGCCGTAGAGGTTCGTTCTGATGCAGCGCTCTTATACACGCACCATCCCGCTCTTCGCCCTATGCACTGCCCTCGTCGGCTGCGGAGCACGAACCATTCCCAGCAACAATGACGGCAGTGAAGCACGCCAAGATGCCTCCCCAATAATCGACCACGCCAGCCCAGACGGCCCAAGCCCAGACGGCCCAAGCCCAGACGGCCCAAGCCTAGACGGCCCAACTCCAGGCTTCTGTTCGAGCAATGACCAATGCCCGGCCAACGCGTACTGCATGCTCTCGCAGTGCCGCTTCGAGGGCGCCTGCCAGCCACGCCCCAGCGCATGCGATTTGCTCTACGCACCCGTCTGTGGTTGCGATGATAAGACCTATGGCAACGCCTGCAGCGCCGCAAATAGTGGGGTTTCTGTGGCGTATGAAGGTGAATGCAGTCTCGAACAAGCCTGCTTCACCAACCATGAGTGTCTCAACGGGCAGTTCTGCAATATGGACAAGCACTGCGGCGAACTCGATGCGTATATTGGTCGCTGTGAATGGCTGCCCAGTGGCTGCACCAAGCAGCTCGCGCCCATTTGCGGCTGCGACGGTGAAACCTACGACAACGACTGCATCGCTCACCTCGCTGGCGTCTCTGTGCGTCACAACCAGCCATGCAAACCCAACCTGGCCTCGTGTGAACTCCTGGGCGATAAGTGGGGCAAGGCGCTCAGGGCGGCCAAAGGCTGTGCGCCCATGTTGCCGGTGGTCCAGTGCACACTACAGATGCCTGGGCTTGCCCCCTGTGGCTGCCCAACCTATGTGAACGAAAACAACGTTGACGCCATCACAACGCTAAAGGGGA
>JAFCZD010000230.1 GCA_019314525.1 Deltaproteobacteria bacterium | reverse complement strand
CCACGCCGCCAAGGGCACCACCAGCAAGAGCAGCAACGCCCAGGGTCGAGCGAAGGTGAACGTGCCTGAGGTGCGCAGGAGCCACAAGAGCAGCACCGCTACGGGGGCAGCGACAAGCAACGAGAGGAGTGCTGTAGATCGTCTGGGCAGACGCATCAGGACTCCTCCTCATGGGGATCTTCGGCGCTCTCGGCGGCACTCTGAGCGGGGCTCTCGGCGGCGCTCTGAGCGGGGCTCTCCAGAGGGCTCTCGAACTCGGCCTCGGTCTGAACGACGATCTTCTCGGCTTCGTCGTAGGCCTCACGGGCTGCGTCTTGAACCGGGAGATAGCGCGCAAACTTCACCAAGTCACAATCGTTGAAATAGAGGTGCAAGCGTGTGCGCGCCTCGGCCCTCACGCCATGCTCCTCAAGCTCCTCGCCGATCTCGTAGGTGGTCATCTCGAGGGCGTCGAAGCCCCAGCGGCCACCGATGTACTCGCGAATAATCTCTGAGAGCTCGAGGTAAAGCGGCTTGTACTGCTCCTCCGCGATCAACCCGTCCACATCGAGGGCCGTCAAACGACGACGCGCGACGATATGAGCGGGCGTAGGCGGTGGAGGTGGCATCGCCGCCCGACGACGCGCCTGTAGGCGGCGATGCACGAGCAGCGTCACCAACACAACGATGAGCGTGAAAGCGAGCCCGAGCATCAGATAGAGCGGCCACCAGGTGCGCTGAAAGACCTGCACCGGTGGAGCCGCCTCTTTGAGCTTAGGGTCTGGCTCGTTGGGCATCACGCTCTTGATGGTGATGGGCATCGCCTGGGTGCGAAGGGTGAAGAGCTCACCTTTGGGTCCCAAAGCGTTGACCTCGATGGGGGGCAGGGTCTGCTCCCCAAGCCGATAGGCCGCGACCTTCAAGATGAAGACATGCGTCACTGCTGGAATATGCCCTTGAGGCCCGCTCTCGGAGCGACGCTCGTCGCGTGAGAGTTCAGAGAAGGACCCCAGCTCAAGCCTCACGGGCAACGTGACGCTCACGCCCTTTTTGTAACGCAGCTTGATCTCCACCTGCACGGGATCGCCAAGAACAACGCTGGCGGGCTTGACGGTGGCGCTGAGGCGCGGGGCCCAGCTTGGCTTGTCCACGATGGTCGTCGGTTGGCTCGTCGGCTGACTCGTCGGTTGACTCGCGGGCTGACTTGCGGGGCTCGTGGACACAGCCTCCGCCGGACGACTCGCGGGCTGGCTTGCCGGCTGGCTCGCCGGAGGAGTCGCCCCCCCGCCACGCTCGATCATAATGCCCGAACGCGGCTTCAATGGCGCCGAGGCCGCTGCATCAACGCCTCCTGCGTCTGCAGCCCACGCGTGGGGAACGAGAGAAAGAAGCAGCGTGAGCGCTCCCACGGAAGTCTTGAGCGTCAGCCTCAACGGCGCATCCTCTTTTGCCGCGTGCGAAAGAAGTCCACCAGCTTGCCCACATAGGGCTCGTCGGTGCGCAGCTGCATGAAATCCATCTTCAAGCGTCGAAAGAGCATATTGCGGCGCTCACGGGCCCTCCGCATATAAAGGTTGTAGGCGCGAGCCTCGGGCCCCGAGCTATCGAAGAGCAGCAACTCTCCTGTCTCGTAGTCTCTGAGGTTGATCAACCCCAAAGCCGGCAGCTCCTCTTCCAGTGGATCGTTGATGGCCACAGGGATCAAATCGTGCTTGCGCGACATCACCCGGAAGGCATGGTCGAGGCGCGCGTTGGGCAGGGGCCGCCCGGGATCCACGGGGCCCTCTGGGGGCTCTTCGAGAAAATCCGTCAAGAGAAAGGCGACGCTGCGACGCTTGGTGATGCGCCCAAGAAACTCGAGCCCTGCGGCGACCTGCGTCTTCCGACTCCGCGGCTTATAAGCGAGGATCTCGCTGATCACCCGCAGTACGTGCTTCTTTCCCTTCTTGGGAGGCACGAACTTTTCGACCTCATCGGTGAAGATGATCAGACCCACCCGATCGTTATTCTTGATCGCGGAAAAGGCGAGGATGGCAGCCAGCTCGGCGGCGATCTCACGCTTGGTCTGTGAATAGGTGCCGAAGAGGTTCGAGGCGCTCATATCCACCAGCAACATCACCGTCATCTCGCGCTCTTCGGTGAAGAGCTTGATGAAGACGTCGTTCATGCGCGCGGTGACGTTCCAGTCGATGAGGCGGATATCGTCACCAGGCTGGTACTGGCGCACCTCAGCGAAGGCCATGCCGCGCCCTTTGAAGACGCTATGGTACTGCCCCGCCAGCTGGTCGTTCACCAGCCGGTTGGTGTAGATTTCGATCTTCCGGATCTTGCCGATCAGATCGCGCGCCAACATGATTAGGGTACTTCCACCTGCTCGAAGATCTTGCGGATCACATCTTCGGTCGTCACCTCTTCTGCCTCGGCCTCATAGGTGAGAATGACGCGGTGGCGCAGGATGTCGGCGCCGATATTCTTGATGTCCTCAGGGATGACAAAACCGCGGTGCTCCACGAAGGCGTGCGCCCGGGCAGCCATGTTGAGGAAGATCGACGCACGCGGACTCGCTCCATACTCGATAAAATCGGCGATGCCCTCGAGCCCATAACGTGCAGGCTCGCGCGTAGCGCTCACGATGTCGATGATGTAGTCGCGGATCTTCTCGTCAATATAGACTTGGTTCACCACGTCCCGCGCCTTGAGCAGCTCATCGGCGGTGATCGCCGTCTCAGCCACGGGGGTCACGCGAGAGGTCATGCGGTCCATAATCTCCCGCTCCTCCTCACGGGTGGGGTAGCCCACCTTGATCATCAACATGAAGCGGTCGAGTTGGGCCTCAGGCAGCGGGTAGGTGCCCTCCTGCTCGATGGGGTTTTGCGTGGCCATCACCAAAAAGGGCGAGGGCAGCTCGTGGGTCGTGTCTCCCAGGGTAACCTGCCGCTCCTGCATCGCCTCGAGCAGCGCGCTCTGCACCTTGGCGGGTGCGCGATTGATCTCATCAGCGAGCACGAGGTTGGCGAAGACGGGCCCCCGCTTGACGGAAAAATCACCCGTATGCGGGTTGTAAATCGTCGTGCCGATAATATCCGCGGGCAGAAGATCGGGGGTGAACTGGATCCGTGAGAAAGAGAGCTTCATCACGTCGGAGACGGTCTTCACCGCCAAGGTCTTGGCCAGCCCAGGCACGCCCTCGAGGAGCACATGCCCGCCCGTGAGCAACCCGATGAGGATCCGTTTGACCATATATTTTTGGCCAACGATCACTTTGCCGATTTCACTTGTGAGGCGCTCAATAAAGGCGCTCTCAGCTAAAACCATCTCGTTGATAACACGCAGTTCCGATTGCATGCTCGGGCTACCTCCCAAGGAGAGCTCTGAAATCACAGGATAAGTCACAAGTTTCCGGCGCAAAGGCGACGGGGACGGCGACTTCTAACATATGGATTATGACGGTGCAATTCCGCCGGTTTAGACGCTAAACCCGCGAGGGTGGTCTGGCATTCCCGAGGAAGATCTATCAGAAAGCTTCAGCGGTGGAGGACCCACACGCGATCGTCGAAGGTGTGCTGCAGCCCATCACTGCCGCTGGAGATCAGCCAAACACCTTGGGGAGTACGCCCGTACAAGAAGGGTGAGCCAAAGCCATCGTCTTGCAGCTCAGAAGGGAACGCCTCCAAGGAGCGTGGAGCCGCACCATGCACCGCCAACCAATGTTTGAGCACGCTCACCACGCGATACATACGCTCACCACTGAGGGTGTCACCCTCGGTGATCTCCCGGCTCTTCTGCAGCGCAGCGCCCAAGGTGTACTTGTGGCGCTTCCAGAGCGCAAAGAATCGCTCACGCGCCGCCACGGAGAGGTGTTTAGAGACCTTCTGAATGCTCCTCTGTTTGACACTGGCGGCAACCGCGCGGCCACGCAAGCCACGCAGCACGCGTTGATGATTGATGCGCAAGATGAAACGTTCCAGCCCTTGAAGGTGCCCGTCGAGCACGAGCAAGCGTTCTTGGTGATGGTCCCTTAGGTGGTGACGCCCTTCATGTTCGGCCTCCCAGCCTAAAACCAGCTGGTGAAGCTGCTCGGCCATCGGGGCGTGTCCCGCGGTGATCAACTGATGGGCGAGCTCGAACTCTTGCCGCTCATGAGAGAGCAGCAGTGGATAGCGTAAACAGGGCTCTTTGGGCCCATGGCGATGAAAGCGATGGGTGAGCTGTGCTTGCACCTCCTCTTGCCCAAGGTGCCGCTCAAGGGCGCTCCACTGCCTGTCAAAAAGGGGGAGTGGATCAGGGAAGAGGACGAACGCAACCACCACACTGAAGCCAGCCAGCGTCAGCAGAGAAAAGGAGGCGCCCATCCATACTGCGTGGGGGCGTCTTTCTAACATGTGTACCTCTACCTTAAGTGTAGCAGAGGATTTGGCGATGTCTCGTTGGGCTGGGTGAGACCTCCGCGACTAACCCCAGCCCTCGAGCCACTTCAGGTGCTTCACAAACTCCTCCAAGCTCATCTTGTCGGTCTCGGTGACGTAGTAGTCGTACTCCGCCTCCCGAAGCAGGGTCTCCCAGGGAGTGAGTTCATTCACGTCATCTGAATTCAACCGGGCATAGAGCTTTTTGAACCTGCGCGCGTTGAAGGGCTCCTTCTCTGTGCGCGCCGCGGCTGCTTTGGCTTCGCTCAACGTTTGAGAGCGCTCCAAGTCACGCTCTTTTTTTCGTTGGGCGAAGATCTCATTCCAGTCTTTTTCCTGGGACATCCCCGCTCACCCTCTGCGCGTCATCATAGTCCGTGATGGTGTTGGCACGAAAAAACGGGCATGGAATCACCCAGTGTTTTCACGTCATTCCACTCGGTCTACGGTTCCCCAGCCCTCGACCGTATCACCACCGCCTGGGGTGGTGGCAGGACACAACGAGAGCTTCCGAGACCGTCATTGGCCTATTTGGTCCATGGCGCAGGAACAGTTGCTTCCGCCACATCGCCAACCGGTGAAGATGATTTCGTCCTGATTGAGATAGCTCGGCTGGCTGACGCAGAGGGATGGTGGCAGGTCGAGCCTCACGCGGTTTTGGCCGTCGGAATCCATGCGATAAAGCTCCTGGCCCACTCTTCCGACCTGCAAATCGACGTCGATGCTCCAATAGACGAGTTCCTTATCATCCGGTCGCCATTGGCCGTAGCTGTGGGTGGTATGCACGTCGATATTACTGCCGTTGAAGTCCCTTTGCTCCTGCCCGTCTACCCGGAGGGCCTGTCGAAAAACGTAGACTGGGGTGCCACCAAAATCGAATGAGACATCGGGATGCCGATGCATCCAAAAAATCTTGGTGCCGGTGCTATCCATCCGCGGATCGTTCGTGCCAAGGACTTGATTGATGTCACTCCAGGAGCAGCAACCATTTTGGGCTGGACAGATGGGACAACCGATGACCTCCACCTGCGATAACTCCGATGTGCCTGTGGCAGGCATCCGCCATACGGGCCGCATCCAGCCGGCGGTGTGTTGGAAGGTGGCTGAAAAGACGATCTTCCCGGTGCCATCACTGGCGCCAACTTGGTGGGGGTCGACTGGCGTGATCAGCTGGCTCGGCATTGGGATCGTCTCGGTAGAGACAATTGTGGGCATGGTGCCAAAGGTGACACGCTTGAACACAGTCCCGTCGCCAGTTTCTTGCAGGTGGATCACTTTGCCGTCGCCGGTGAAGGAGCTATTGGCGCAGAGCTTGCCCGGTGTGTTACCAGCGATGTGATACAACTGACTTGGATCGCTGCTGCGGAAGAGCACGATCTCGGTGCCGTCATAAGACTTATTGTTTGGCCCCTCACCCTCCATGGCGAAACCGTTATTATCAGCATCCAGGTGGTAGCGGGTGGCGGTTAGCCAATCACTTCCACGCTCGGCCCGCACGTGGGTCAGTGCCTTGGTACCCGTGTTGGCAAAAAGTCTCAGGCCCGTGCCGTCACGTTTGACCACGTAGAGGCCCAAAGGTACGATTTCAGGCTCTTTCGCCGCATCGTTGCCAGCGCTGTCGCTCAGAGCCGTTTCGGTTGAGAGTGCATCTCCTTGTGGTCGGGAATCCGATGTTTTGGGTGCATCGGCAGTGCTCAGATCGGGCGTGGCGGGATCGTTGCTGGATGAGCAGTTGGCGACAGCAAGTCCTGCCAAGCCGCAAAGCACTAACGAACGAGTAGATCGGGCTGTTCTATTCATAACTATCTCCATCTAGCGCCTGACGAGTTTACCCGCTTGGATCGCAGACGACGAACCCTTTCGATATGACGCCGATGGGGCGCGTGCGCACCGCATCGCGACAGCCTCTTGCAATGACGTGCACTGGGCATTGCGACAGCCCTCTTGCAATGACGTCCACCGCCCGCGCGAAAGCGGGTCTTGCGCTGGCACACGGCCACCCGCCATGCTACCCGCAAGACCCGAAAGATTCGCACAGGCCTCGAGGAGTAAGTGCATGGTCGCGCCCTATACCAACGACGAGCAAGTCTCCCGCATCACCGTGCGCATCGCGGGTGACTCCGGCGATGGCGTGCAGCTCGCAGGAGCCCAGCTCTCCACCGCCGCGGCCTTTGCGGGCAACGACATCAGCACCCTGCCCGACTTTCCCGCCGAGATTCGCGCACCCGCCGGCTCTCTCGCCGGAGTGAGCTCCTTTCAGGTGAGCTTCTCCAGCGAAAATATCTTCACCCCTGGTGACGCCCCTGACGTGCTCGTGGCCCTCAACCCGGCGGCCCTGAAGGTGCACCTGCCCGCCCTTCCCAAGGGCGCAACGCTCATCGTTGATGGTGACGCGTTTTCTGCGGCCAACCTACGCAAGGCGGGCTACGAGCAAAGCCCCCTCGACGACGCGTCTCTCGCTGGCTATCGAGTCCTCCAGGTGCCCATCTCCAGCGTCAATCAGCGCGCCCTCGACGACTCGGGTTTGACGCGCAAAGAGATCAACCGCTGCCGCAACTTCTTCGCGCTAGGCCTGCTGCATTGGATGCACGGCCGCGCTCTTGAGGACACCATCGGTGGGCTTCGCGCCAAATTTTCCGCGCGGGAGACCTTGGCCGCGGCGAACATCGCAGCCCTCAAGGCTGGCCACGCCTTTGGCGAAACGATTGAACTCGCCGGCGGACGCCAGCTGGTACCGCGCGCGCCTCTGCAGCCGGGCCTCTACCGCACCGTCACGGGGAACACCGCCATGGCGTTGGGGTTGATCGCCGCAGCGAAGGGAGCCGCACACCCGCTCTTCTACGCCAGCTATCCCATCACCCCCGCCAGCGATCTGCTGCATGAACTCGCCCGTCACAAACACATGGGCGTGCGCACCTTCCAGGCTGAAGACGAGATCGCCGCCATGGGCGCGGTGGTGGGCGCCGCCTATGGTGGAGCTATCGCGGTCACGGGCACCAGCGGTCCGGGCCTTGCCCTCAAAAGCGAGGCCCTAGGCTTGGCCGTGATGACGGAGCTTCCCGTGATCGTGATCAACGTGCAGCGCGCAGGCCCCAGCACGGGCATGCCCACCAAGACCGAGCAAGCCGACTTGCTGCAAGCCGCCTTCGGCCGTAACGGCGAAAGCCCCCTAGTGGTGCTCGCTCCAGCCTCCCCCGCTGATGCGTTCGCCATCGCTGTAGAGGCCGTGCGCATCGCCACCACCTTCATGACACCCGTGGTGGTCCTCAGCGATGGTTACCTCGCCAGCAGCTCGGAGCCCTGGCGCATCCCCCAGGGCGATGAGCTGAAGAGGGTCGTGTCCAAGCTCCAACTCGAGCATCCCACCACCGTGGAAGACTTCGCCCCCTATGCACGCGACTCAAAGACCCTGGCGCGTCCGTGGGTCCTGCCCGGCACGCCAGGGCTCGAACACCGCATTGGCTCTTTGGAAAAAGCCGAAGGCTCGGGGCATGTGAGCTACGATCCGCAGAATCACCACCGCATGAGCTGCGTACGCGCCGAGAAGGTACAACGCGTCGCCGACACCATCGAGGCTCCAGAAATCTTCGGAGACCCCAAGGGTGAGCTGCTCGCCATCGGGTGGGGCAGCAGCTTTGGCGCCATCCGCACCGCCGTGCAGCACCATCAACGCGAAGGGCACGCGGTCTCTCAGCTGCACCTGCGCCACCTGTCTCCCCTGCCCCACGGGTTGGCGGAGATCTTCAATCGCTTCACGCGTGTGTTGCTACCTGAAGGCAACCTCGGACAGCTCCTGATGCTGCTGCGCGATGAGCTGCATGGTGAACTGCGTGGCGAGATCAAGGGTTACAACCGCGTCACGGGGCAGCCCTTTTCCAGCGGAGAAATCTACACCGCCATCACTGACGAGCTCGAGAGAGGCGGCGCATGAGCAAACTCACAGGCAAACTCACAGACAAGCTCACAGACAAGCTCACAGACAA
>JAFCZD010000820.1 GCA_019314525.1 Deltaproteobacteria bacterium | reverse complement strand
AAATGCACCTTGCACGGCAAGATGCTGTTCATCAGAAAGAAGGAAAAGAAAGAACTGCCCGATCAGCCCACCACTGACTGACATCAGGGGCCAGCCCCATACCCCCCGAAAACCCTCGACCCCAAGACCTGTCCTTTACACACAAAAGCCGTCCGGCAACTCATTCGAGCTGGATCAGTGCGAGCCCCTGGCTTAGCAGGGACAGACGCCGGTGCCCACGCCACAGGATTTCAGCGCCCGGTGGCGGGTCGTGCTTTCTATTCATATAGCCTCCCATTCGGGCGACGGTGATGACAGCTTCACCAAGGGTAGTTGGTGGCACGAGGTCCCGTTCCTTGGAGAAGAGTTTGAGCACACGTAGTTCTAGATCGCTGAAGAGGACCTCCATGGGGAGATCCGGGGCTTCGCGCCCCAGCAGCGTCATCAAGTGAATACGCCAGGCAATGACCATGTTGATCGCGATGAGTCGTTTGAGACATTCCGCGTCGCGGTGGGCTGGAGACTCAACGCGACAGCATGTCTTGAGTATCCTGTGCCAGTCCTCGATTCTCCATCGTGTTGCATAGCACTCGAGTAGTGTGATGGCAGTGCTCTCATCTTGTATGGGCGCAGAGCTCAGCAAGTACCACTCAATGGGTTTTGCCTCCTTATAGGAAGAGTCTATCTCACGGGCGTGCAGTATCCACATATCAACAGGCGGATGCTGCGAACCCAGTCCGTATTCTGGAGACGACACCTGAGTGGGCATCCACCGCAACTCGAGATTGGCTGTGCGTTTTGCGCGGGCAGGTTGGGCCGCGCGTCTCCCATTCTTGGTGCGAGCGCTCTTGCGCGGCACTTCGACGTCCAGTATTCCCATAACAGGTAGCGCTGCAACCGAGTCGAAGATCTTCTCGCGTGTCTTGTCGTCGCCTCGCCGTGTTGCTATTGAGCGGTTGTGTTTTGCACGTACCAACAGGTCGTCCTTTTTGATCTCTCGCCATGCGTGGAACAGCTCGAAGAAGTCACCTTCGCGATCCATCACATGAGTCACGTGTGTATCATGCAACTGCGTTTCCGCAGCTATGCAGCCCGCCATGTTTTCTATCCAACGATAGGTTTCCTTCTCCTCGGCAGGGATAAGGCGTGCGTCTTTGCCTTTCCGTTCTGGCATCAACTTCGGGGCATAGCAGTTCCAGTTCAGGAGCCCGAGTGGTAGACCTTCTTTCGCAGTTACCACATAACTGCTATGAAGACGTAGCCCTCCGATCTCGGTTCTGGTCTGGTTCTTCGAGATAACTCCCAGCCCTTCGCAAGCATGTAGTGTCGAGTAGTTCAGGTCGGTTGTGTCATGTATGCACAGAACTCGATCTTGGTGCTGCATTCGCTGTAGGGTCCGGTCGCGATGAGGCGCCAGAATGTTGGCCATCTGTACGCATGACTCGTCCGGCCTGTCGACGAAGCGGTAGTACCCAGCCACAGGTGCTGCTTGACCATTGACCGCCTCTAGGAAGGGCAGCCCTGGGAAAGCGCTTTTGACGGCCGCAATGCTCACTAATCGCTGGCTCAAGCGCTTGTCTCCCAGTTCCGCTGCTCCGAACTCATGTTGAGCCCACTCGTCGGAGTCGAGTCCTGCATCGGGAGCAATAGCCGGATACTTCTCGTATTCGGGGACCCCTAGCTCGGTGCGGAAGTCGTGGTTGAGCACGTACAGGTAGATATCCTTGATTGTTTCAGAGGATTGGTTGGTTTGGTCCTGACGTCCCCGTCCTTTGCTCTGGCCTATCTTCAACCAGTTCGCGGCTTCTAGAGACGTGCCGTTATGCTGCGTGGTCTCGACAAAGGTCTCTATCAACCATGGCCGATATCCGTAGCGATGCTCAAAGTCCTCGGAAAATACAGACACCACCATTCCTAGCACCTTGGAGGCTAGATTCGCGCATTCTACACCAGGGCGGATGAGAAAACGACTCAGGCATACGATCTTGTCGAGATGGGCCTGGCGTTGCTGGGTATTCCATCCCAGCCACTGGTCCCGCTCGGCCAGTTGAAGCGCGCTCGATGAGAAGGCCAAGGCGCCAAGGCATCCATGAGATGACTCTACCAGATAGCGTAGCTGACGTCCCACAAGTCGCCGCTCACCAAAGGGATGCTCGCGAATGATACATTCATTCCACGTCCTTGAATCATCCTCGGAACTGACAAGCCGAAGCCGCAGATCCTTGATCCGATCCACTCGCCCCGGAACATTCCTCGGCAGTGGGACCGCATCTGCAAGGCGACGTGCCGGCGAAGCCCCACGCTTTGGGGTACGGGACTCAGGGATCTGCAGTATGTCTTCGGCGGCAAACTCTCGCAAGGCCTTCAGGCACGTAGCCTTTTGAGGTGCTCCGCGTGCGTTGTGGAATCCAAAGCGCTCACACACACTAAGGGCTAATGCCGTGCGAGACAGCTCTGAGTGCTCCGCGATATGCTCACGGACTTCATTGATGTTGCCCTGGAGAGTGCGCTTCACTTGGTTCTGTTCATTCATGCTGGAGAAAATAGCGCATAGTGCTACTGTTGTCCAGTTGAATTTGTGCTATAAGGACAGGTCTTGGGGTCGAGGGTTTTCGGGGGGGCAAGAAGAGCCAGTGGTAGCAGGGCGGATGAGGTTGTTTGCGCTACAC
>JAFCZD010000819.1:4067-4889 GCA_019314525.1 Deltaproteobacteria bacterium | reverse complement strand
GGACAAAGGAGCCGCCCGCCTCGCGGCGGTAGACCAGGATCTCCCCTGGGAGGTCCTCCGGAGTGCCCGCGGCTCGGGAAGCGACCACCAGCAGATCGTCGTGGGTCGCGACGGCCCGTTGGCGCTGCTCCGCTTCGGTGTCCGGGATCGCAGGCAAGCGCTGCAAGGCTTGTACACCTGTGTCAGCGAGATCGAAGACGCACCGGCGACGACCAGCATGTTGCCGTCGACAGCCAGAGAATGGCCCAGCCGACCCACGGGAAAGTTGTCGTCTGGAGCCACGGTGGCAGACTGAGCCCATTGCTCATCTTGAACCTTGAAGGTGGTGATGCCGGAGCATGGGGCCACGCAGCTGGCAGCGATGGTCGCGTCGTCTGCGGCCAAGCCCTTGCCCACGTGATAGTCAGACTTGGCGCTCAGAGCGCGCAGCAAGGCCACCTGTGCCCAAACACCAACCCCTTGGCGCTCGAAAACATAGACCGCTCCCACTCCCGGGTTCGAGCCTGGGTTAGCGGGGCGTCCTTCCCCTGGCGCGGCGATGGTGGCGCGCTGCCCCCGCAGGACGATCTGCGCGCCGAAAGCTCCGCCGGATCCCGTTGAGGAGGTTGGGGATCCTGGGTCACGGGTAATCTTCCCAGCGGCAACCCACCCTGTTGCCTCACGCTCGAAGACGTAGACCTCGCCAGCGTTGGTAAAGAGCGACGTGCGGCCAGGCGCGCCCACGAGCAGAACATCCCCGGAGACAGCCACCGCCGCACCGAAGAGGTCGCCGCTCTTTCCATCGGGCGCTATGAGCAGCGCCTCCTCACGCCAGATCCCCTC
>JAFCZD010000819.1:0-4048 GCA_019314525.1 Deltaproteobacteria bacterium | reverse complement strand
TCATCGCCCGCGATGGCCACCGCCAGGCCAAAGCTCCGCACCTCCGGCCCAGGTGGAGAAACCTCCTGTGACCCGATACGGAGTGGGCCGTCGTATGCGGCGTCGGCGCTCGTACCATCGTGCGCTGTACCATCGCCAACTGTGCCGTCGTAGAGTGTGCCATCGTGGTTTGTGCCGTCGGACGTGCCTGGGCTGCTGGAGCCACAGGACAGCGCCAGCATAGACAGCGCTGCCGCTACCACTACCCCGCGAAAGACAGCAACTGACCTATACTCGAGGTCCTCTCGACGCATGTCTCACTCCTTATCAAGCGGGCGGGCAAGAGCGCCCCGCCGCATCAAAAGCACATACGACCCCTCTCCGCGCTCGAAGAGGATCACCTGGTCACGCCGCAACGTCTTCAAGAGCGGATACCAGGCCTTCTTCTTCAATTCGGCGTCCCCCTCGACGTACTCCGGGACATAGAGGTCGACCTCCAGATAGCGCCCCTTGGCTGCACGACGCAGGGCGCCGCCAAAGGCGAAGGGGGCCAGCTCTTTACGTGGAAAGAGATCGTTATGCAGGGCGCCACCGTAGATCAGCAGCCGCGAAGAGCCCTCAAGACCAGCCAGCAGCTTCTCAGCGTCCCGCTGCATCAAGCGCGTGACGATGCCCAAGAGCTTCACCGGGTCGAGCTTCCCTTTGTCATCGAGCAGCGCGCGGTAGTCGTCACAGGAGAGCCGAAGGATATGAGGCGTGACGCCACGCTTCTTTGCGCGCTTGATGAGCGTGACGATCTCGCTCTCTGTCTGCTGAGGGCGCTTGGTGGTGGTCTCCACCTTGCGAACGGCACGCTTTTCCACCTTGCCGCACTGTCCCTTGGTGATCCACGTCTCCACCAGAAGGTGCGACCCAGGCTCTGCGATGCTGTCCAAGATCTCGTGACCGAAGCGCCAGATCGCCGAGCGCACGGGGCGCGAGCCCTTCTTTTCGTGAACCTCACCGAAGGCGACGATGCGCGGCTTGACGGTGTCTAGCAAGCGAGAGATGGCCGCTCTAGCCGAGGAGAAGACCAGCTGGCGGATGCGAGCAGACGCGGGCGATGTGGGCTGCGATGTCGGCTGAACACGAAGGGCTTTGTGCGTGGGCGAGGGGTTGGGCGGCGACGGGTCGCGCTGGCAGCCTGTGAGGGCCAAGTGCATGAGAGCCACGTGGAGAGCTAAAACAAGCAGGGGACCCTTCGCCATACGCTCAGTCCTTCAGGGCGCGATACGCCAAAGGCTTGGCGACGTTCTTCACCTGTGCTTGGCGCACCTCTCCGAAGCGCTCAACCTCTCCCAACGCATCCACCACGCCCTCCATGCACAAGATCTCGTCCTGTTTGGCGACGCCCTGCAAGCGCGCCGCGTTGTTCATCTCGCGTTGTTCATCTCGGCGGAAAACCCTGTGTAGTCGTCGTTGGGGCCGAACTGGCCGACGAAGAGCGACCCATAGTTGATGCCCGTGGCGACCCCCAATGGGCGCGGCAAAGGCTCGGAGAAGATCGTACGGTCTTCTCCGATCTCGCGGGTGATATCGCGGATCGCTTGCGCCGCGCTCAGCGCGCGCTCACAACACTCATCCGCTGACCATTCAAAAAACGGGGGGGACCAGAGCCCGATCACGCAATCGCCCACCATCTTGTCGAAGACACCCCCTGTCTGCCAAATCTGCTCCACCACCCGACGCCCCCAACGGTCGATGAGCGCGCCAATGCGCTTTGGCTCCTTGAGTACCTGTTCACTGACCCACGTGAAGCCGGAGATATCGCAAAACATCATCGCCACGAATTCTTCCCGCGGCTGAAGATAGCGCTCCGAATAGTCGCTATGAGCGAGCATGCGCACCACGGTCTCAGAGGGGAAACAAAGCGAAAGTCGGCTCCACTCCTTGTTGAAATCAACGATGCGTTGGCGCAAGTAGTCCGCGAAGCGTTCGAGGAGATCGCAATCAAAGGTGTTGAACGCGCGCCCGTTGAAGCCCACCACCACGCGCCCCACGACCTGGGCATCGCGTACACCGTTGATCAGCACCTCCTGGCGAGAACGCGAGATCCCCAAACGGTGCGCGACCTCATCGTCACCTTCGAGGATCCATTGCCGACCGCGCTCCAGCAGGAAGGCCCGCAGCTCGGGATCGTCGTCAGAGGACGACCGATGCAGCACCTCTGCTCCACTGAACACCAGGTAGTGCAGCGCTCCGTGCCCCTGGTCCGGGCGATAGGCGACCAAGAGTCGTTCGAAGGCCAACTCCTCGTGGAGGGCTGCCACCGCGCAGGCGATCCCCTCCTCAAGCACAGGCTCCTTGAGGGCATCAGAGATGCGGCAGGTCAGCTGATGTTTACGACGGGCCCGAGCAAGCGCGGCGACATACCCATCCACCTCTTCGCACCATGCCTCAAGCAGGGCGCGTAGCCGAGGGCGCACATCTATTTCGGGGGAGCCCGACACCATCATGCCCACGCTGCCGAAGTCCTCGCCGGCCACGTCAAGCCGCTGAGCGATGAGCGTCCACCCCTTACCTTCCACCACCGTGGCGCCACCCTTGGTGACCGCCGACAAGGCGCCCTCAATGGCCTCCGCGGCCACAGCCGCATCGGGCCTTTGGTAGAGGTAGCGACGGAGTTGCAGGTCCTCGTCGAAGGTCTCTGCGAACGCGACCTCTGCGCCTGTGTGTTCACAAAGCAGCGGCAAGAGCTGGTCAAGAGTCTCCGCCAAAGGGAGGCGCGCTTGCATCGCCCGCTCCAGCGCCACATCGGCCGCCCGTGCTAACTCGGAGACAGCCATGAGCTTCGCCACGTCTTGTGGATACGGAATCGTTTCGTCATCGCGTTGGTTCATCTGTGTCCTCGCCACGCAAGGGTACCATGCGTCGGAGTTGCGCGGGGCATAGAGCTAGGGGAAACTAAGGAGGTTGTGCATGCTCTCCACCTCACACTCTTGAGCGCTCTTCTGCTCCTCCCCAGCCACGGTCTCGCGGGTCGCGCCCGTGGTGCGAAGGTCAAAGCCCCATGGAAGGCACGTGTGCATGTCACCGTGGGGCGCGTGACGCGCAGCTTCGGCCTCATCGACCCAGACCAACTCCCCCCCGAGCCCGAGGCTCCCAAGGTCTCTTCTCCCAGGCGCTTCGCGCGCGCGCTTCACATCGTCTGCGATGGTCGCATCGGCAAAAAGACCGCGCGGCGTTATGCGCGATGGATCAGGAAATACAGCGAACACTTCGAAGTGGACCCCTTTGTAGTCAGCGCCTTCATCCGCCGCCAGAGCGGCTGCCTGCGAGCTGCAAAAGGCAAGAACGGCGTGGGGCTCACGCGCATCCCCGTGAGCGCACACAGCAGACATATTCGCGAGGGGCGATACCACTATCGAGTCCATGATGGCTCTACCTGGCGACGCCATGAGCTCGATGTCAGCAAGTTTCCCTGGAGTCGTGCCTCGTTGCGCAAAGCCGAAAACGCGATCTATTTTGCCAGCGCTCTGCTCGCGGTGTACGGCCGACAAGCAGACAGCCTGAAGAGAGCCTTCCGCCAGAATACCCATCGACATCTCGTCTCACACCTGATCTGGGGTGACCGCGCACGAGCCAACAACCCCGAAGAGCGCGTTATGCGCGACCGCCGGCGCATGATCGCCTACTACACGGGCAAGCACTCCAAGAGTAAGGGCAACTACCGTGGGCGACGCTTTCGACTGCCCCTCGATGGTGCCCCTCGCAAGATAACGAGCGGCTATCATGGCCGTCGCGGCAAGCGAAAGCGCCGCAAGCACCGCTCCCTCGACTTCTACTCTCATATCGGCGAGCCCGTCCGAGCCATCGACAAGGGCAAGGTGCGCTTCGCGGGCTACCAGCCTCGACGTGGGCGTAGTCGACGCGTCAGTCCCAAAGCGTCAGGTCGCATCAAAGAGCGCGTGATGGGCCGAGGGGGGCTCTTTGTGATCATTGACCACAAGGGTGGGCTGCAGTCGGGCTATTTTCATCTCAAGGATTTCGCCATCCGTTCCGGGCAACGCGTCAGGAAGGGCCAGTTCAT
>JAFCZD010000818.1 GCA_019314525.1 Deltaproteobacteria bacterium | reverse complement strand
TGTCCGCGGGCGCCTGCCCTTCCAGGCCATGCCCGTGGAGATGTACGTGCGCGACGGGCGCGCCTATGTCGTCAGCAGCGACTATTTCGTCTATTGGCAATACGATCCCGAGGCTGACCCCCATGGTTTTCATGGAAGCCAAGTGCTGATCGCGGACGTCTCGAACCCGGACGCCCCCAAGAAGCTCGGCTCGCTGCACCTCGACGGTGAGGTGACCGATACGCGCATGGTAGGCGACGTGCTCTACGCCGTGAGCAAGCGACGGGCTGACTATTGGCGCTACAACACTGCCGATTGGGAAGACCGCACCTGGATCGTCTCGCTCAACATCAAAGACCCAGCCAACATCCGCGAGATCGACCGCATCACCTTCCAGGGCATGTCCACGCTGCTGCACGTAGCGCACCATGCAATCTTCGTGGCCGCCTGGGACCCGAACTTCTACCTCACGGCCCCCGACATGGAGCAAGAGACCCTCGTCACCTACGTCGACACCAGCGATCCTGGCGGCAAGCTCCGCAAGCGGGGCAAGGTCTACATCCCTGGGGTGATCGCCGACAAATTCAAGATGCACTGGCATGATGGACACCTGCGCGTTTTCTCACAGCGCCGCGCCACCGACGGTGGCATCGGCCTGCACATCGTGCCCACGGCCACCCCTGACGATCTCTCCATCGCCAACACTTTGGACATTCAAGGCGTGCGCTACAGCGGCCTGCAGGCGACGCGCTTCGACGGTGAGCGCGCGTTCCTCTTCTGGCGTGAATACGTACAGAACAACCAGCACCGCTACCTCAACACCATCGACCTCAGCCAACCCCTCGCGCCGCGCATTTCGGCACGCCTCGAGGTGCCCCTCGACACCTCCCACATCGAAGTGCACGGCGATCGCCTGCTGGCCCTCGGACGCCACTACCTCTACTACACCAATACGCGCGTGGCCTTGGCCCTCTACGATATCGCTGATCTGTCCAACCCACGCGAGCTGACCTTGGCGCGCCTGGGCGAGGGATCCTCAAGCAGCGAGGCCAGCCATGACTACAAAGCGCTCAAGACCTTCCCCAAGCTCAACCTGATCCTCGTGCCCCTGCGCTACTGGAATAACGGCCAGAGCTTCAGCGGGCTGCAGCTGGTGGACTGGAAACAAGACACGCTGGTGGAACGCGGACGGGTGAGCAACACCGGCGGCGTGCGGCGCGCCTTCCCCGTAAAAGACCGCCTGGTGGCCGTGGGTGAGATGGCCGTCGTCTCCATCGACGCCCAAGACCGCGACAACCCCACGGTGAAGGGGCAGCTACGCCTCGTGCACCATGTGCACGACGTCTTCGAGATTCAGGGCAAGCAGGTGCAACTCGTCACAGACGTCTACACGCAACAGGTTCGCCTTGAGGTGCGCAACTTTGGCACCGAAGACGACAGCCCCACCCTCGCCCACCTCGACCTCCCCTACGCTAGCGCGCCCTTCGTGCTGCGCGACGGCGATGTACTGCACCTCATCGGCAGCGAGCCTAGCCGCGGACAGGTGGTGCACAACGCCGACCTCTCGCAGCCCACAGCGCCCAAGCTGCGCGGCGATCTACTGCTCACCGAGAGCAACTGGTCGGTCTATCACCCCGGCTGGGGCTGGTATTACCATTATTGGAGCCCCTACGCCGGCCTTCCCCTGCGCAACCAGATCATCCCCGCCACCTTCCGCAAGGTGGTGGAGCAGCCCGACGGACGCCGTGAATGGCAGAGCGAGATGCGCTTTTTGGACCTGCGCAATATCGACAACCCACGGGTCGCCAAGGGCACGGTGCCCATGAACGACTTCCCCTTCGTCAATAAGGTCACCCACGGAAACATCCTCTATTCGACCCATGTGGAGCAGGCCACGACCGTGGACGGCGAGTCCCTGCTCTACCATGTGCGCTCCTATGTCGATCGCGTCGATGTCACCGATCCCGATAACCCCAAGGGGCTGCCCAGCATCAACGTGCCTGGCTACCTGGTGGACGTCAGCGACGACGGCAAGCTTTGGTACACCATCGACTACCAATGGGATGACTTCGGACGACGACGCAACAGCCTCAACGCGCTGAAGCTTGTGGGCAGCGATCAAGTGGCGCTCATGAGCGTCACCCTCGTGGCCGATCAGGTCAACCGCGCGGCGCGACGCCCAGCGTGGCTCTCGGAGAGCGCCGGTCGCCCCGCAGGATGGAACGACCGCACGCTCTGGCTCACAGCGCATAAATACCCATGGTGGGGCGTCAACCAAGACACCGTCAGCAGCCGGCAGCCCTACACCGTGATCCGCCGTGTGGACTTCAATCAAGATGGCCGCATCGCCGCCGACAGCCGCACGAGCTTTGAGGGCTATCACTTCAACCTGCTGGACGTGCAGAAGTCGCAGATGGTGCTCAGCACGGCACGCCCCTCGGGCATCATCACTGTGGACTTGAGCCAGATGGCTGAGCCGAAGATCACCCACACCGCGCGAACCATCAGCTACGTGGGCCGCCTGCTCACGCATGACGACGACCTCTACGCGCCGCTGGGATATTTTGTATTTTGGGCTGCAGAGTTACTGATATGTCTGCGGGCTAAAAATAGGGCCCTAGAACCTTCCAGTCGTATGTGGCCACGTTGTTGGCTCCAACGTGATCCTTCACGTCCAGTGTCGCCCACGCCTTTCCGGTGGTGGTGAGATCACCGCCCACGTCATACGCAAAACTCGTTATCCACCGCCGAAAGGTTTCCCCTGCCTGCAAAACCCTGCAGGGTGCGGCGGCGACGCCTGTGGCCCCGCTAAGATAGGTGGGCGGGTCAACCATGGACGGCGCGCTTGGCTCGTCAAAATAGAGCCGGAGCGGATAGCAAAGCTCGACGCTCTTCGCGCTCTCGTTCTTGATCGCGTACTCGAATTCAAAGCGGTAGGTCTTGCTACCGCTTTCAGTGTAGCCCCACTTCACGCCGGCATAGATGAGCGAAATCGAGAGGTCCAGGTCATCAGGCTTGCAGGTTGGACAGTTTATGGGGGCACAGGCTCCATCAATACAGCTCCACCCCTTACAGCAGTCTTCATTGAAAGAACAACCAGCGTTGGTCTCGCCACAGGTGGGAGTGCAGTTGCCGAACACGCAATATCGTGCCTCCTCGCAACACCCCCCATTGCCCCAGCTGCCTTGGCAACTGTCTCCCAGACACGATGTGCTGCTCTCATTCGCTTTGCACACCCCGTCGTCACAGCTGGAGTCCGCCGGACAGCTACCACACTGGCTGCCGCAGCCATCGTCCCCGCAGAATTTTCCACTGCAGTTGGGCAAACAAACACATTGCCCGGCATTGCAGGTCTCGCCCACGGGGCTGCACATGCCACAGGACCCACCACAACCATTGTCTCCACAAAACCTGCCTTGGCAATGGGGTGTGCACCCTTGGCAGTCTGCGTCATCCACGCAGGCCGGGTCGGGGCAGATGCCGTCGCTAGCGTCGTCACACTCGCAGGTGATGCCAAGGGGGGCGCTGAGGTCTTCTTTGCACGTGCTCCCCTCGGGACATCCTCCCATGCGCCCATAGCCTCCCTGACAGACCACACC
>JAFCZD010000817.1 GCA_019314525.1 Deltaproteobacteria bacterium | reverse complement strand
GAAAACGATGCTCGAGAGCGCATGGCGCGCGGCATCGTCGCCACGAATCAGAGCCTGAAGGAAAAGGACCTGCCCTTGGTGCGCAAGCTCCTCGGTGAGCGCATCGCGAAGAGGGCCCACGTTGAACCATCACATCGATGAACCATCACGTCAGTGAACCATCACGTCAGTGAACCATCACGTCAGTGGTGAACCATCACGTCAGTGGCTACCCCACGCCTGGCCGAGCACGCGCTGGATACGCCCGTCGAAGTGAAAGCCGGTGTTGGTGGAACCCTGGGGATCGGCGCCGATGCGCACAGGTGAGTCGTTGTTGACCACTGGGCCAGAGGCGTTGCCAATGATGATATCGGTCGTGCGGTTATCCACCCAGAAGCGCACGCCGCCATCACCGTCGTAGGCGCCCGTGAGCAGATAGCTTTGGGTCGTGTTGAGGTGCGCGGTGGAGAGCGTGGCGTACACATACGATGTGCCCACGCGCACGCCAAAGCGCAAGATCGTCGTTGGAGGCCCTGCTGGGTTGTGCAGCTCAATGCAGAAGCCCCCACTGTCGGTCTTTGACAAAAGAGCCATGGTGGCACCATCTGGCAGGGTGAGGGTATCGAATTTCGCCACAGCGCTGACGAGCACGCCTTCGTTGGGGCGCGCGTCAGCGTCATAGAGCAGGCCCGATTGCCCATAGGCAGGATCGAAGACCAGGTGGCCACCGTAGAGCGTGCCTCCAGCGGCTGCGCTGGCCAAGGTGGGCTGACCCGCGCCGTTGACCGCCAGCTGATACTGCGTTTGATCCGTGCGCTGATAGGGCACGCTCGTGACGCCCAGGCCTGGCCTCTGGTCCGTGGCGTCGAGATAGAAGAGGGCGTTGTTCCCCTGTACCACCGCCCGCGCTTGGTTGACGGGATAGTCGGTGGTGATCACGTCCGTCTCGTCGCGGAGGCTGGCGACGAAGACCTCTCCCATTGAGTTGGGCACAGTCCACAGATTCACGCCAAGAGCCTCAGCGTGGGCCCAATTCAGCTTCGCGGAGAGGTTGAAGTCGGTGTAGGGAAACTCCACCATCTGGTGGCCCTCATTCTTGGCGGCTGTGATCATCTGCTGGTAGCGAGCCATGTTGGGCTCTTGGTTGCCACTGTAGAGCATGCTCGTACGCACATAATGCTTGATCAGCAAATTCTCTGGCTTGTTCAACGCCACGCGCACCCGATCGAGGTTGGTGCGGATGTTGTAGAAGGCGCGGAGCACCAGGGGGCGCCCATTGCGCGCGTAATGCTCGCGCTGATCACGGATCAGCTCGAGCAGGGCGGCGATGAAGGAGGCGCTGGGGGCGGTCTCCTTGATCTCGATGAAGAGCAGTTGATCGCCGCTTCGCAGAGCCGCGTCGGCGAGCACATCGGCCAAAGGCGCACTCGCGCTGCCACCCGTGTCTTCGTGTTCCACGCGGATCACCCCCCCTTGCTCCTTGATATCCAGCTCGATCAAATCGGCGCCAGCTGCCTGAGCGGCGTGGATCTTGGAGAGGGTTTCGGCGAGGTTGGCTGCAGACGTGTTCCGTGCGCCTTGGTAGCAATTATGCGCGGAGACGGCGCAAATATGCCCATAGGGCGTGGTGGCGAGATCACGGGCCACCCCATGGAAAAAACCCGATTGGGTGAAGTACTCGATAGTGGTCACGAAGCTGCCCGAAGCCGACCAAGCGCTGCCCGGGCCACGAGCTTGCACCTCGAAGACGTGGGCGCCTGGGGGCAGATCCGATGGAGCCGTGAAGAAGGTGACGCTGAGGCTGGCTTCCTGCCAAGCACTGGCGTCGACGCGATAGCGAAAGCCGGTGGCGATGCTCGGTATATCCCAGAACCAGCTGGGACGCGCATGCCCGGCGCTGACCTCTCCTCGCACCCGAGGTGCCGCTGGGATCGGGCCGAAGTCACCCAGGGGAGCGTCCATATCCTCGACTATGGGGCTGTCGGATCTCCCGCCGCCATCGAGCAAGAGGTCGCTGGGGGCAGCGTCGCGGCGAACACGCGTGTCACTCAGGTCCGCGCTGACGAACCCGTCCTCAGAGGGTGTGTCATCGCCACACCCGACCATAAGGAAGAAAACTGTGAGCACGGATACTGTGAGCACGGACAAAGGGGAACGCATGGTGAGGGTTCTGCCCCGCCACCTTGGTTGGCGTCAAGTATTTGGAGTAGTCTCTCCAGCCACGGCTGGAGCTTCCCGGCTGGAGTCTCGCGATATGGTTGACCGTCCCACGCTCTATTATCCTGAAGATCGCCTGCCCCTCACACGCCTGATTCCCATGGGCCTGCAACATGTGGTCGCGATGTTTGGCGCTACGGTGCTCGCGCCGATGCTGATGGGCTTCAACCCTCAGACCGCGCTCTTTTTTTCTGGCATTGGCACCCTGCTCTTCATCGCCATCACCGGCGGCAAGATCCCAAGCTACCTTGGCTCGAGCTTCGCCTTCATCGGCCCTGTGCTGGCCGTCACCGGTGGCCAAGCAGAAGCGATCCCCGAGGCCCTCTTCGGCATCGCTGGGGCCGCCGTGCTTTACGCTGGCGCCGCCCTGGCGACCATGCGCTTGGGCACGCATGGCTTGGCTTGCCTCCCCTCGCCCTCCCACAGCCCAGCATGGAGGCGCTGTTGGTGATCGCGCCGATCTTTGTTGTGCTTGTCGCCGAGAACAAAGGCCACGTGGCGGCCATCTCGGGCTTCCTCGGCAGAGACCTCAACCCTTACCTTGGGCGCGCCTATCTAGGTGACGCCGTCGCGACCTTCGTCTCAGCCCTCGGGGGTGGAACGCCACAGACCACCTACGCCGAAAATATGGGCGTGATGGCCATCACC
>JAFCZD010000816.1 GCA_019314525.1 Deltaproteobacteria bacterium | reverse complement strand
CACCGATGGCAAGGACTTCGACTTAACGCAGATCTTCGGCGGCCAGATCTCCCTCACCGAGACCATCAACAATGTGGTCCTCGAGAGCCGCTGTAACCCCATCAAGTAGCCTTTGGTGCCATAGCTCCCGGCCAATCGTGACTACGTGGGGTCGAGCCAGGATGCTCCATACTCCAAGTCTTCCACCTGCAGTGCGTGTTGGCTGACCTTCAGGGGGCGGAAGGTGTCGATCATCACCGCCAGCTCGTCGGTCTCCTTTTTGCCGATGGAGGCCTCGGCCGTGCCTGGGTGGGGGCCGTGGGTCAATCCATCGGGGTGAAGCGTCAAAGAGGAGAGCTCGATGCCACGTCGGCTCATGAAACGATCCTTGGCGTAAAAGAGCACCTCGTCCGTCATCACGTTCGCGTGGTTATAAGGCGCCGGAATGGCCTGGGGATGATAGTCGTAGAGCCGGGGCACGAAGGAGCAAACAACGAAGTTATCCCCTTCGAAGGTCTGGTGCACGGGCGGTGGCTGGTGCACACGCCCCGTGATGGGCTCGAAGTTTTCGATGTTGAAGGCCCAAGGGTAGTAGTAGCCATCCCAGCCCACCACGTCGAAGGGGTGGTGATCGAGTACCACCTCCGTAAGGTGATTGTGGGCTTTGACCACCACCCTAAATTCGCCCTCTTCGTCGTGCATGGGCAAGGCCTCAGGCCGGCGGATGTCGCGCTCGCAAAACGGGCTGTGCTCGAGGAGTTGGCCAAACTCGTTGCGGTAACGCTGAGGCGTGCGGATAGCGCTGGCGCTCTCGATCACCAGCAGACGATGGGGCTTACCAGCGTCTTGGGCGAGGCGGTAGGTGATCCCGCGTGGGATCACCAGGTAGTCGCCGCTGCCATAGGGCAGCTCACCGCAGATCGACTGCAGCGTGCCCTGCCCCTCGGCCACGTAGAGCAGCTCGTCACCCTGCCCATTGCGATAGAAGAAGTCATCGGTGACCGTGGGCATAGCGAGGGAGATGGCGACGTCGCCATTGAAGAGCACAGGGTGGCGATGCAGCGTCGCGCTGCCGCCCGCCTCGAGGTGCCCAAGGCGGAAGTGACGCATGCGCAGCGTCTCGTCGGGATCGGCCTCCCAGGCGACTCGCTGCAGCAGCTTGGTCGACTTGAGCGTCGTAGGGCGACGCAGGTGATAAAAGAGGCTAGAGAGGCCCGAGAAGCCCTTGTTGCCCATGAGCTGCTCATAGAGCAGCGCACCATCTTTTTTGAAGACGATGTGGCGCTTGTGTGGCAGCTCACCTTGGCGGTGATAGATCGGCATTAGAGGTTCCCCCGCCGCTCCTGCTCACGCTCGATAGACTCAAAGAGCGCCCTGAAGTTTCCCTTGCCGAAAGACTGGCTGCCGCGGCGCTGAATGATCTCGAAAAAGAGCGTCGGGCGATCTTCCACGGGCTTGGTGAAGAGCTGCAAGAGGTAACCCTTGTCGTCCCGATCCACGAGCACACGCTCTCTACGAATCTCCTCGCGGTTCTCCTCGATGACGCCCACGCGGTCCCAGACAGCCTGATAATAGCTGTCGGGTACGTCGAGGAACTCCACGCCACGCGCCCGCAGCGCCGCGACGGTCTTGACCTCGTCTTCGGTGAGCAGCGCGATATGCTGTGCGCCAGCGCCCTCGTAAAACTCGATGTACTCCTGGATTTGGCTCTTTTTTCGCCCCGCGGCGGGCTCGTTGATGGGGAACTTGACCACCTTATTGGGTGAGGTCATCACTTTGGAGCGTAAGGCGGTAAACTCGGTGGAGATGTCCTTGTCATCAAAGGAGAGAAACTGCTCGAAGCCCAACACACTGGTGTAGAAATCACACCAGCGCTGCATCTTGCCCTCCTCCACGTTGCCGACGATATGATCGATCTTCAGCAAGCCCACCCCCTGCTCTTCGATCAACGCCTCCTCATAGCCCGGCAAGAAGGGCCCTTCGTAACCCTTGGACGAGATGAAAGAGTGGATCGTGTCGCCGTAAGTCTTGATCGCCGCCCGGCGCATGGTCCCGTGGGCGTCCGTCACATCGTGAGGGTCCTCGGCCACCTCAGCCCCTCGCTCAATCGCCAACGCAAAACATGCATCAGCGTCGTCGCAGCTGAAGGAAATATCTCGCACGCCATCACCGTGCTTTTTGAGGTGCGCGTTGATGGGATGCTCCGACGAGAGTGGTGTGGTCAGCACGAGGGTGATCTTGTGCTGACGCAGCACATAGGAGGCGCGATCTCGTAGACCCGTCTCGGGACCTGCGTAGGCCACCTGAGAAAAACCAAAGGCTTTGCGATAGTAGTAGGCGGCCTGTTTGGCGTTGCCCACCCAAAGCTCCACATGACCGATATTGCGAATGGGTAATATGTCGACCATCCCGTCCCTCCTCGTCTCGCCACCATGATCCTGGGGCTTGTTTGACTGCAGAAGGTGTTAGCGCGGCTCTGGTGACGAAACCAGGAAGAATTGACAAAACCGCATACATTTTGCTGACATCGGCAAGTCTTCGATAATCAGAGGCACCTTAATACTGTTTTCATAATGATCCTGGCTAGTGTCGCCACCCTCCCGATGACTTCAGTCCCCTGGCCTGGAAGCATACCCAACCTAAATGCCTGAAAAAGTGTAACTAGGGATACTGGACCGC
>JAFCZD010000229.1 GCA_019314525.1 Deltaproteobacteria bacterium | reverse complement strand
CGAGCACCGCTCGTGCTGCGTGGTGCAAGAACGCCTGGTGATAGGCGTTGTTTGGGTGTTCGCCTGCCTGTGTGGCGTAGGTGGCCAGGTGGCTAGCGCAGCGGGCTACCACCTGTGCGTCGGGGTCCTCAAGGAGCCGACAGAAGAGCAAGAGCCCCATGAGAGAGTGTCTTCGCCCCTTGGAGAGCTGGTCGAGGCCTTTGAGCCGCTCAGCGCGTTTGGTGGATGTCAGCACCTTGAACACTCGCTTAGCGTTGCCGCCTTGATCTGCGGTGCTGAGCTGTTTGAAGAGGGGGGCATCCTCTGGGTTGGCGATGAAGGCCAGGCCCAGGGCGTAGGCGTCCTTGCTGGAGCCCTCTCCCGCGAAAAGTTCCAGCAGCTGGTCACGCGCGGCGGCGCCCAGCAAGAAACCTGCGGCCACGGGCAGCCAGTCGTCGTGATAGCTGGCGCGCTCCTTCAATGTGGTCGTGATGGTCTCGGCGAAGTCTGTGGCCAACAGCGCCAGGACGGCCTCGCCCCAATCGTAGGCTGAGCTGATTCGAGCGAGATGCGGCAGGGCAGCTGAATCTCGTGCAGCTCGGGCTAGCTGCAAGAAAAGGTGCTCCCGATGTACGATCTTCTGCTCGCCCAGGGCGGCGTAGAGTTCGCCAGCGAGGCGCGGGTGGACGTCTAGCTCCTTGATGATGAACTTGACGAGGTTTTCCAGCTCATATCCGCTGCTCTTTCCTTCGTCGACGCAGAAGAACTTCACCGTCTGCTCGATCAGGCGCGGGTAGACCTCGCGCTCTTTGACCTTTGAGCGCCGTGCGGCCCTGCTGCCAGTCGTCAACGAAGCCTACCAACTGCTCGATGACAGCGTCGCCATGGCTTTCGGCGATGGGAGTGGCTATGGGCTCACAGCTCTCAGTGTGCTCGTAAATGATCTCAGAGACGGGCTTGGGCATGGGCTCGCTGTCTTGTTCTGGGGATGGCTGTGGGTCAGCCTTTTGCCGCGCGGAGGGCTGCCACAATCTTCTTGTAGGCAAGGTTTGAGCGATGGCGCGCTGTCAGGACATCCTTGAGTACATACGCGGAGATCAAAATGCCAGCGCCAGCAATGCCATAGGGATAGAGCACCTGAATACCAGAGGCCAGCGCGAAGAGCGCGGCCACTAGGCAGAGACCCAGGGCGATGAAGGTGCAGGTCTTCGCGCGCCCATAAGGAGCGAAGAGAGTGTCGGCATGATGTTCATAGGCCTGCTCCATACGCTGCGCTTTGTTTTCTGGGGACTCTTCTTCGCGAGCGGAAGAGAGCCCCGACTTGACGAGCTGGGCGAAAGGCACAAGGGGTACCGCGCCGCAGAGCTTGAGCGCGCGGTCGAGGTTGTTGACGCTCACCAGCTTGAGCACCATCTGCGCGAAGACACGAATATTGAGCGCGCGACGGAGCACGAAGATTCCCTGCACGAGTGCTAAGGCGAGGCCGAGTCCCGCCACCCCATAAATCAAGATCATGTTCATCGTCATGACCGTTGGTTAACGCAGGAGGGCCCTTGGGGGCAAGAGCGTGTATGTGGCCATGCTAGGACGGCCCGGTGTTGGCCAGGTGTCACGTTGCTTTGACATGTCGGCCAGGTGTCATTGACACGGCTCACGAAGGGCAGGTCGACAGCCTCCACACCCTGCTGCTAGGCTTGCGCCCCATGGCCCTCAGCCCCAAAGCCTCGCCTCGTAAGCCGCGAAAAGCCAGGCCGCGCGCTACCACACGTCCAACGGCTCCTGTGGTGACTCCTGAGCCAGAGAAGACGCCAGACCTGATCGGCGTCGTGGATGTTGGGTCTCGAGCCCTGCGTATGGCTGTGGCCGAAATTGCTCCTGGGCGCCTGCGTCGCCTGGAAACGCTCTTGGCGCCCGTAGCTATTGGACTGGACACGTTTTCTCACGGACGTATTCGGGCCGTCACCAGTGAGGTCGTGATTCGGACCCTGCGCGATTTTGCCCTCGCCCTCGAGACCTATCAGCTGAAGCCCGCAGATTGCCTCGCGGTGGCTACCACGGCGGTGCGGGATGCCACCAACCGAGAGGTGTTCTTGGACTTCGTGCAGCAGCGCACGGGGTTTCGCGTGCAGGTCCTCGAGGCCATTGAGGAGACGCGCCTCGCTCATCAGTTGACCTGGAGGCTCATGGGCGAGCGGCTGGCCACTGGGCGCTCCTTGGTGTTGGCTTTGGGCGCCGGCGGGACGCAGATTATTCTCCAAAATGGAGAAGACTTAGAACTCGCAGAGTCGCGATCTTTTGGTACGCTGAAGTTATTGGAGTTGCGCCCCTCCGCGCGCACTGTGGGTTCCGCGCGCCGCTTTCTGCAAAAGGTTGTGGCGTCTATCGCTCGCGTGCACGAACTCGCTACAGTAGAGAGCGTCGTAGCGATCTCAGGGGAATTGCACCGCCTGCTTGTGGGACTGGGGCACCCTTCGCAGCCAAACCGCGGCATCTGCCTTGACCGCGCGGGTTTCCAGAAGCTGGCCAATCACCTTGATACCTCCACCCTGAAGGAGGTGGCAGAGGATAGCGGCGTTGATATCTCCATGGCAGAACTCGCGCGCATGGCCTTTGAAGAGTTGCGCGCGTTCACCACACCCTGCAGCCCCGAGAGGGTCTTCATCCCCGAGTCATCCATGCTCGACAGCTTGCTCTTGGATGCGACCCTCAAGAGCCAGATGCCGGAACAGGTGGACAATGACACCCCTGTGGAGTCTGCTGCGTGGGCTGTCGCTCGCAGGTATCATATCTCGATAACACACGCGCGGCAGGTCCGTTTGCTTGCTTTGCAACTCTTTGACGGCACGCGTGACATGAGCGGGCTCGGGGAGCGTGCCCGCACGCTCTTGGCAGTGGCGGCGATTCTTCACGATATTGGCATCTTTGTCTCCACACACCGTCACGAGCGGCATTCGGCGTACTTGATCGAGGCCAGTGAGGTGATGGGGTTGAACCCGTCGGAGCTGGCGCGCGTGGCGGCCATCGTGCGGCACCATCGCCACCCTTTTCGGGATATCGATACACGTGATCTTGGACCTCTGCGTTCGCGGGAGCGGGTGGAGGTGCTCAAGTTGACAGCTTTGCTGCGCATCGCCGACGCGTTGGATACCACGCACCACCATCGCGTGGTGAGGCTGCGCGTGGCCACGACCCATGAGGAATTGCAGGTGATCATCGAAACCCAGGCCGGTGAGCGTGAGGGTTTCGCCGATTTGCAGCGAGCGTTTTGTGGCAAGGCCGATCTGCTGGAGGAGGTTTTTGGGATGAAACCGAGATTGATCGAGGTGTTGGCCGAATGACCGTGACAACGGTTTTGAAGGACGAGAGTCGCTTCTTTAACCGCGAGTGGAGCTGGCTTCGCTTCAACGAGCGCGTACTCGAGGAGGCTGAGGATGAGAGCAACCCGCTCCTTGAGCGGCTGAAATTCGTCAGCATTTTCTGCTCCAACTTGGACGAGTTCTTTATGGTGCGGGTCGCAGGCCTTCATCGGCAAGTAGACGCAAAGATTCGTTCGAGCGGTATCGATTCGCGCCCGCCCCGGGAACAGATAGATGGCATCCATCAACAGGTTCATGAGTTGGTGCAGCGGCAGGAGCGGGTGTTGCAGCAAATCTTTTCAGAACTGCGCGGGCAGGGCATCGCTGTCATGGGCATGGAAGAACTCGACGGCGGGGAGCGCGCATACGCAGAGCGCTACTACGAGGAGCTTATCTACCCGGTCCTCACACCCATGATCGTTGGCCCCAAACACCCCTTTCCAAAACTGCAGAACCTCACGCTCTATCTTGTCTTGCAGTTGAGGGATCGGCGAAAGGGGCGCAGAGTTCGTCGTGGAGACGAAGGGAGTTCCAGCCACCGCATCGGCTTCGTCGCCCTGCCCAAGGTCTTACCCCGATTTCTGCGCGTGGGAGCAGGGGACCGTTGTGGGCTCGTGCCCTTGGAGTCGATTCTCGTCATAAAAATGGCGCAGCTCTTCGCTGGCTATGATGTGCTCTCGGTCAACGCGGTGCGGGTGACACGCGACGCGGATATCGCGCTCGATGAAGAAGCTACGGATGACATGCGCCGGGCCATGGCCAAAAAGCTCCTTGGGCGTCGTCATGGCGCGGCCGTACGCATCGAGCATGGGTCGCGCCTGGCGAGCCGCGTGCAACAGACGCTGCACAAAGAGCTCGAGGGGGCGCCGCGTTTTCCCCATGAAGGGCTGATGCAGCCCGTGGATTTGATGCAGATCTACGCCAGCGTCGACCGGCCTGGACTCAAGGACCAACCCGTCGAGAGCGTAAACCTGCGGCGTGACCATGCAGATTCTATCTTTGACTGGATGCGACGCAGCCCGCGTTTGGTTCACCACCCCTACCACACGTTTGATCCAGTGGCGGAGCTGGTCACAGAGGCAGCGCGTGACCCCAAGGTCTTGGCGATCAAGCAGACCCTCTATCGCACCAGCGGCAACTCTCCGGTGATTCGTGCGCTCACGACGGCAGCGGAGGCCGGTAAGTCTGTAACCGTGGTGGTGGAGCTGCGGGCGCGTTTTGACGAGGAGCGAAATATCGAGTGGGCTGAGCGCTTGGAAAAAGCTGGCGCTCACGTGGTCTACGGTCTTGTTGGCTTCAAGACCCATAGCAAGGCGCTCTTGGTGGTGCGACGCGACCCTGATGGGATTCGACGCTACATTCACCTGGGGACGGGGAACTATAACGACGCCACAGCTCGAATCTATACTGACATGGGTTTGTTTACGGTTGAGGAGCTGGTGGGTGAGGATGTCTCCGCGCTCTTCAACGTGATCACAGGCGCCACGCAGCCACCGCCGTGGAATAAGGTGGAGATGTCCCCAACAGGGTTGCGCGGCAAGTTCCTGCAGTTGATTCGCCTCGAGATCGCGAAGTCTGCGCGGCGTTCTCCAGGTCATATCATCGCCAAGATGAACTCGTTGGTGGACCGCGAGGTGATAGATGCGCTCTACGAGGCGTCGCGCGCTGGGGTCCGTGTCGATCTCATCGTGCGTGGTACTTGCTGCCTTCGCCCTGGCGTGCCTGGTCTCTCTGAGAATATATGTGTGCGCAGTATCGTGGGGCGCTACCTTGAGCATACGCGCGCTTTTTGGTTCAAGGGGGGTGGGCAGGAGGAGCTATACCTCTCCTCGGCCGACTGGATGTCGCGCAACCTGGACCGGCGGATCGAACTGATGTTTCCTATCGAAGACCCCACCCATCGGGCTTATGTGAAAGCTGTGCTCGACTTACAGCTGGCAGATACGGTTAAGGCGCGAGAGCTGCTGCAGGATGGTAGGTACAAGCGGGTAGAAGGGCGCCACCGCGTGGATTCCCAAGCGGAGACCCATCGTTTCACTGCAGCGAGTCAGGCCGAGGCCAAACCAAGTATTCCAGAACGCTTCATTCCATTGGCCTCTTCGGCCCGTTCAAGGCACGAGGTGTGAGTGTGCAGACAGAAACAGAGTTGAAGCTGCTATGTGACGATGACTTCGAGCTGAGTGAGCTGCTTGCCGCCACGCGGAAGGTCGCCGAGGTTTCGGAGCCGACTGTTATCGACCAGGTGGATGTCTATCTCGATACTCGCAGTCGTTCATTGCAGCGGGCCGGCCTATCGGCGCGAGTGCGCCGCAAGGGACAGAAGAGGAAGATCGAGATCAAGCCCGTGCCTTTGATAACCGCGGTGGTGATGGAACGCGCAGAGATCGAGGCTGAGTTGCCCCGGGGCAAGGCGGCGGGAGTGACGCTGCGGCAGGTGGTCGAAGAGTGCTTGCCGATCAAGCTGCGCGGTGTCCCTATTGAGCGCGTGATGCTCAAGACGCGCCGGCGGCGCTACGATGTGAGGACAGAGGGGCTGCATGCGGAGCTCTGCGTCGACGAGGTGTCCGTGATGCGTCCTGGGAGCAGGCGCTCGTTTCTCTTTGAAGAGGTTGAGTTGGAGCTTCGAGAAGGGGAGCGAGGGGACTTCGACAGGATCGCGGCGAGCATCGCTGAGTTGCCCCCGTTGATGCCCTCAGGGAAGAGCAAATACGTTCGAGCCCTTGAGTTACTTGGCCTGCCCGGCTTTGCGTTTGGCAGCGCGAAGCCGCTCTTCAAGGCGGAGCACTCTGCCGATGAGGTGGCTCGGATGATCTGCAATGCCCAGTTCGAGGCGATGCGATCCTATGAGCCTGGGACGCGGGTTGGGCTTGATCCGGAGCAGTTGCACAAGATGCGCGTTGCCACCCGGCGTCTGCGAGCAGCGCTCAAGACTTTCTCCTTCTGCTTTGATCGGCGCAACGGTGATTTCCTGTCTCGTAACTACAAGTGGCTTGCTGCGGTGTTGGGAGATGTCCGGGATTTGGACGTGCACCTCCTCCGTGCTCCCATCTGGGAGGCAGAGTTGGGGAAGGGGCCGGAAAAGGAGGGATGGGCGGAGTTGCGGGCCGTGCTCCATCAACGCTGGGAGGCTGCTCGTGAGCGCCTCCTCCTGGCGCTCAACAGCAGGCGCTATGAGCGTCTCTGTGAACGGAGCGTAGCAGCCTTCTCGCAGACACCGCGGCGTCGATCCGAGCACGCCGGTGGGCGTGCAGTGGGCTTAGTGGCTTCGAAGGCTGTCAAGAAGGCTGAGCGCCGTTTCCTTGGAGCTTTGCAGCATTATCACCAATGTGGGGACGCTGAGTCGATGCATGCCCTGCGTATCGTGGGAAAGAAGCTCCGCTACACCGGCGAGTTCTTCAAGCCGCTCTATTCGCCAGCCTTCGCCAAGCGTCTCAAAGAGTTGGCAGCGTTTCAGGACGAGGTGGGCCTGCTTCAGGACGACGTGGTCGCTCACGCCTTGGCCCGCGAACTCTATGATAGTGCTCCAAGAGCGACAGCTCCGACGGGGTCGGGTCCCCAACGCGCATCAGGGGCCTATTTGCATGTGCTTGGGCTCCTTGCAGGTTCGGCCATCGCGTCTGAGCGTTACGGCGGGCTGCGCGTGGAGCAGGCCCTGCGAGAGATAGATGAAGAGCGGGTAGCGCGTGATCTCCTAGTGGAGGCCCGAAAAGTTGCTCGGAGGCTTCTGAAAGAGCAAGCCAAAGCGGCTAAGGCCGCCAAAACGTAAATTCGGTCCGCTCCAACAGCTGGCCAATCGACTTCTAGGGATCCTCTGGGAAATCATGCAGGAGATCCACTGCGACTGGCTGAATCTCGACATAGAACGTCGCCGCGCTCAGCATCTGGAAGCTGTAGCGTCCCACAGACAGAATGTCCTCGTCAGCGAGCAGCCGCCCCTGTCCTGCCTCCAAGCGCTCCAGGTTGATGGTGGTGCCATTGGTGGAGTGTTCGTCCACCACCATCACTCCATCGTCTCGCAATTCGATCCTGCAGTGTCGTTCGGAGACGCCCGCATCAGGGATGGTCACGTTACAAGACTGGGCTCGACCGACGGAGACTGGATCGTTCCCATGATCCGGACGCAAATGAAACGCGCAACCCGCCAAGGGGTGTGCCTCACCTGCCTCATGCCGTAGGGTGGGTGCGAAGCGCAACGCTGTGGTGGCATCGATATCTCTACCACTCGCATCACGTCGCTTGCGTTGGGCGCGGATTTCCTCCGCAGAGAGAAACCCCATGGCGAGTAGAAAAGCCCCTGGGTAGTGTTCCACAAAGTCCCGACGCCCAAAGCGCGCGAGATCTGGTCGCAACGCTTCCAGAGTGAGCAGCTGAACTTGCATGGTCGCAGTATCAGGGGCGTTCGCCGGCCGGTCAAGCCGCCAAAGGGCCAAAATGCCCTCGTCACACACCCCTCTCTGGCCCCGATAACGGCTAAGTCTATCAAATGATCCAAATAACCCGTCAGAAGCCGCTTGACAGTCAAAGGCCCATACATATAATGGCCCAGCTCGTGAGGGTTCGGTGTGTTTTTGGGCCCAAAAGGTTGTCAGAAAACAGCGAGTTAGCAGTACGGTAACTCGAGATTATTAGGAAGCACGGCGATGCCGACCATCCAACAATTGGTTCGTAAAGGACGCAAGCACACCAAGGCCAAGACTACAGCGCCCGCGCTGGACGCTTGTCCCCAAAAGCGTGGTGTCTGCCTGCGTGTCTATACCACCACCCCCAAGAAGCCTAATTCGGCGTTGCGCAAAGTCGCTCGCGTTCGTCTTAGCAATGGGATGGAGGTCACCACCTATATCCCGGGCGAAGGTCACAATCTGCAGGAGCACTCTGTTGTTCTGCTCCGTGGTGGCCGTGTGAAGGATCTCCCTGGCGTTCGTTACCACATTGTGCGCGGAGCCAAGAATACTGATACCTCAGGCGTCGAGACTCGTCGCAAGGGGCGAAGCAAATACGGGGCAAAGCGGCCCAAGTAATTGAGACCAGCTGCGGCTGGTTGGATGAAGGTTGAAGGATGCCACGTAAAGGCGACACTCCAAAACGGCGCCCCGAGCCCGATACGAAATACGCTGACGTTCCTATGGAGACGCGGCGTCGTATCACCAAGTTCATCAATGGCGTGATGTTGATGGGTAAGCGCAACACCGCCGAGCGGCTCGTGTATGGCGCCTTTGAGATTATCGCAGATCGTCTCAAGGATGATCCGATCAAGACTTTCGACAAGGCACTGTCGAACGTACGGCCTCGTCTGGAAGTTCGCAGTCGACGTGTTGGCGGTGCGACCTATCAGGTGCCAGTAGATGTTCGCCCAGAGCGTGCACAAGCTCTTGCCATGCGCTGGTTGATCAGCTATTCACGGAACCGCGGCGAAAAGACGATGACAGAGAGACTAGCCGCTGAGTTGATGGACGCTGGCACTGGGCGTGGCGCAACCGTCAAAAAGCGCGAGGATACACATAAGATGGCAGAGGCTAACAAGGCATTCGCACACTACCGGTGGTAGGCAGGTTGCTATAGGCAGCGAAAGCTGAACCATAGCGACCGGCTGGACCTCCCACCGGTAGATCCTTCCAACCGGAAGGAAATGCATTGAAGACCTCATGAAATTTAGCCACGTAGCTTTTTTGGTGCGTGGGTGGTGACCCAACCGGGCAGATGTCCGGTGTCGAGCCATGGCGAAAGAAAAGTTCGTACGCGACAAGCCGCACGTGAACGTTGGGACCATCGGTCATATCGATCATGGCAAGACGACATTGACCGCGGCGATCACCAAGGTGCTGGCGATCAAGGGTGGCGCGAGCTTCGTCGCGTTCGATGAGATCGACAAGGCTCCGGAAGAGCGCGAGCGTGGGATCACCATCGCCACGGCACACGTGGAGTATGAGACCGACAATCGCCACTATGCTCACGTTGATTGTCCTGGTCACGCTGACTATATCAAGAACATGATCACCGGCGCGGCGCAGATGGACGGCGCTATCCTGGTGGTTTCGGCTCCTGACGGTCCCATGCCTCAAACCCGCGAGCACGTGCTGTTGGCGCGTCAGGTTGAGGTTCCGGCGATGGTGGTCTTCCTCAACAAGGTGGATCAGGTAGCAGCCGAGGACGAAGAACTCTTGGACCTGGTGGACATGGAGCTCCGCGAGCTCCTGTCGAAGTACGACTTCCCAGGTGACGATCTTCCCATCGTGCGTGGTAGCGCGCTGAAGGCCCTCGAGTCCATCAGCGAGGACGCTAACGCTGAGGAGTTCAAATGCATCGTCGAGCTGATGGATGCTGTCGATAATCACATTCCAGAGCCTGTCCGCGACACCGAGAAGCCCTTCCTTATGCCCGTGGAGGACGTGTTCACAATCTCTGGTCGTGGCACCGTGGTGACAGGGCGCATCGAGCGTGGCATGGTGCACACCAGCGACGAGATCGAGATCGTCGGCTTCCGTGAGACACGCAAGACGGTGTGTACGGGCGTTGAGATGTTCCGCAAGATCCTCGACGAGGGCCTTGCAGGCGACAACGTTGGCGTGCTCCTTCGTGGCGTGAAGCGTGAAGAGGTTGAGCGCGGCATGGTGCTGGCGAAGCCAAAATCCATCCTGCCTCACAAGAAGTTCAACGCTGAGGTCTACGTGCTGAAGAAGGAAGAGGGGGGTCGTCATACACCCTTCTTCAAGGGATATCGTCCGCAGTTCTATTTTCGCACCACAGACGTAACTGGCTCGGTGCAGCTGCCCGAGGGCGTCGAGATGGTGATGCCCGGCGATAACGTGAACATGGTGGTGGAGTTGCACACCGACATCGCCTGTGAGAAGGGCTTGCACTTTGCGATCCGCGAGGGTGGCCGTACAGTCGGCGCCGGCGTGGTGACGGA
>JAFCZD010000815.1 GCA_019314525.1 Deltaproteobacteria bacterium | reverse complement strand
CCGCGGGGGCGGCAGCGGCTTCAAGGCCTTCCGCCCCCTGGCCCTACGAGAAGGGCAAGTGGTGGCGCTCAGCAACGACGAGCTGAAAAAGAGCCGTGACTACCACGGCACCTTCTCCAAACAACAATACCGCCTCGGCATGGACGGCTTCTACGAACGGATTGACCAGCTGATCAACCCCGAACCTCTCGCTCCACAGGCCGCCTACGAAGAGCAGCTCCAGGCGCTCTTCGAGTTGGTGCAAAAACGCATGGACTCGGTGACCACGGGTGAGGCCTATATGAAGGGCACAAATTATAAGACTGTGCCCATGCCTAAAGGGAAGCGCATCTTCCAGACCAGCGGCCCCTGGGAAGACTACTCGACACCGTCACGCGACTTCAGGCTGCTGGTGGCGATCCACGAGGTGTTGAGCTTCCCGCAGAAGGTGCTCACCCACCCCAAGCGCTTCGTGCTACCCGCTGATAAAAGCGCGGCGAGCGTGGTACGTGAACTCCACGCGCTACGTGAACGCCTCGGCAAGGAAAAGAAGGTGGTTTACCCACGGAGCGATGGCGGCAAACAAACGCTGACGCTCTTGGATGTGATCGCGCGCCGCAAAGCGTTAGAGGTCGCCTACAACCCCAACGACTGTATCGAGATTCGCTGGGGAGCAACAGGCAAGGAGCTGAGCGGCTGCGCACGCCACGCGCCTGAGGAGCAACGCACACGCATGACGAAATACCGCTCGTGGTTTGCCAAACGCGTGCGACCGGGGGTTCACTGAGACGTCAGCTCGGCTTACTCCAGGCGCTGAGCACCTTCACGAACGGCGGCGTCAGAGTTTTGCCTGCCAGCTGCTCAGCAGGCCCCTGCTCATAGGATGATTTTACCAAAGCATACAGAGGACTTCCGAGGAAAGAACTATTCGAGAGCTTCGCTGCAATATCATCAACCTTTGGGACCAATTGCTGCTTAAAATTAGGCGAAAGCGGCACAAAGAAATCACCACCTGAAGTTGCACCAACCCAGAGATTGGGCACGTCAATGACAATACCAAAATAGCTATTATCAATGGTGATGTTGACAAAAGAGAGGCTCTTCACCATGTTGAATTTCATCTGAAGATCAAGGATTGTATCTGCCAAGTACCATGTTGAATTTCATCTGAAGATCAAGGATTGTATCTGCCAAGTCTTCGAGGTTGCCTGTCACCACTTGCAGGCTCTTTGAGAATGCCATGTTTTGCTCCCTGTTTTCCAACGCAGCATAGCAGACAATACGCCGCTGAACAGGAGCCGCAAAGACGACCGCCTTTGGTCTACTTGCAAAACTCCCTCACATGGGTTCGCATTCGCATCCGGAGGGCGAGCTTGAAGGAGCTTGAAGAACGCAGAGATCCTGATCATCGATGACGACCGCGCGCTGGTGGACGTGCTGAGCATGGCGCTGGAAGATGCGGGCTTCATCGTGCGTAGCGCCTCGGACGGCGCCAAGGGCTGGGCGGCCTTCAGCGCCAAAAAGCCCGACCTGGTGATCCTCGACCTCTTGATGCCTGAGCTCGATGGGCTAGAGGTCTGCAGGCGGATCCGTACAGCGCACACAACCCCCATCGTGATGCTCACCTCGCGCGCGGAGGAGATGGACAAGATCCTCGGCCTCGAGGGGGGCGCCGATGACTACATCACCAAGCCCTTTTCTACACGAGAGCTCATCGCCCGCGTTCGCGCTGCCCTGCGACGCGTCGCTATGCACGGCCCCGAGCCCGAGAGCGAGCTCTGCTGCCAACGCGGCCCCTTGCACCTCGATCGTGATCGCCGCGAGGTGCGCCTCTTCAGCACCACCATCACCCTCACGGCCACAGAGTTCGACCTCCTCTGGACCTTGGCGAAGCGCCCAGGCCACGTCTTTTCTCGCCAGGCGTTGGTGGACACCGTCTACGGCGAAGAGGTGGTGGTGGCCGATCGCACCATCGACACCTTCGTCAAACGCCTGCGGCGCAAACTCGCCGCGGTAGACGCGACCTATACGCCCATCGAGACCATCCGCGCCGTGGGCTACCGCTTCTCTGAGCAGGAGCCATGAGCACAGATCGCCCCCGGCCCCGCCTGGGCCTGCGGGGCAAGCTGCTCGCGGTGAGCCTGATCTTGGTCTTCTTCCCCCTCGGCGTCGTGTGGTCGGTGGGGGTCTACGAGGCCATCGAGCACCGTCAAACCGAGGAGAAGGTCCGCAAAGCAGGAGCGCTCTTGCGCGCCAAGCTCGGCCAACGCCAGCTCCTCGCGGCAGAGTTGCCCAAAGAGCGCGCTTGGCTAGCCAGCTTCGCGCGCGAAAAACGCGTGATGATTCGTGTGCTCGACGCCTCCGGCAAGGTGCTGGCTCACACCAACCCACGCCATGGGGAGCGGCTCTCTCTCAGAGGATGGCTGCGCCGTGCGGCTGACTTCTTCTTCGGCCCGGCTGGCCCCCCCGACCTCCTCGCCTATGAGGCCACCTTGGTGAGCGAAAAGGAGCGCCCCGAGGTGCGCTCCGCCCTCGCTGGTCACGTGGGCGAGCGCTGGCGCCACCCTGATGATGGCAGCATGGATATCTACTACCGCGCGCTGCCCATCCGCCAAGGGAGCGGCGTGCTTTACCTGACGCGCCTCTCGCGCCGCAACATCCGCGCCCTCTACGATTTGCGCTACCAGCTGCTCAAGCTGACGCTGCTCTTGGCCGCCGCTGCAGCCGCCATGGGGCTTTGGGTCGGGTGGCGCCTGGTGCGCCCCCTGATCAAAATGCAGCAACGCATCCACGCGCAGATGGAAAACCCGGCGGCCATCGACCCTGGCGCGTTGGCCCTGAGGCGAAGAGACGAGATCGGTGAGCTCTCGCGCGACTTTCAGCGCCTCCTGGCAACCTTGAAGGGACAGATCGAACACACCGGAGAGGTCGCAGCAGACCTCGCTCACGATCTAAAAAACCCCATCGCCACCGTCTCAGCCAGCGCCGAGCTCTTGGACGGTGAGGGCGCCCTCGAAAGCTCCCGCCGCGAACGCCTGGCCCGCGCTATGGCCGACGCCTCAGCCCATATGCAGCGCTCGGTGGAGGGCATGTTGGACCTGGCCCAGGTGGACCGAGAGTTGGCCACCGCGGCACGAGATCGCGAGGACCTTGGAGCTCTGGTGGCACGCCTCGGCGACGCCTACGGTGCCGATCCGAAGAGTGCCGAACTAACGCTCCGCTGCGAGGCTGCCGAGGGCCTCGAGGTCCGCATCGCGTCCAAGCAAATCGAGCGCATGCTGCGCAACGTCGTCGACAACGCGCTCGTCTTCGCCCGCACCGAAGTCCTGCTGAAGCTCACACACGATGAGGCCACCAAAGAGGCCGTGCTCAGCGTCGACGACGACGGCCCTGGCGTCAGCGATGGCAACCGCGACAAGCTCTTTCGACGTTTCTTTTCATGGCGCCCCGAAGACGCCATGCCAGGCACGGGCCTCGGCCTCGCCATTTCCCGCGCCATCGCTCATGCCCACGGCGGCACCCTCACCTTGGCCGAACAGAGCCCTCTGGGGGGAGCGCGCTTCGTGATTCGGCTGCCGCTTCTGCGCTGACCCCAAAGTAGGGGGACTGCGGCCAGTCCCCCTCGCCTACGGGCAAGTAAATTGCCCTGCGGCACACCCCCGCCCCGGCCTCCCGGCCGGTCGCGCCCTTTGGGCACTCCTGGCGACGACAACCACTAACAAGCCGCTGCCACGAAACTGCCACAGAACATCCCCACGCCCGCCTCAGAGTTTCCTCTCGGCGTTCACCTGCGCCTCTTCTGTCCCGCCATCATCGAGGGAGAACATTGACCCAGGAAAATGGAACCAGGAAAACGCCTATGCTCCAACGACGAACCTTCCTCAAGCTCTCTGCCCTCGGTATCGCCTCTATGGGCATGGCAGGCGGCGCTGAGGCTTCATCCCGCCGGGTGGGTATCAAACACCATCGCATCGCCTGGCCTATCAGCAAGCCCATCAAGGTCGCCCACCTCACGGACCTGCACGTGGGCTGGGGCACACCCA
>JAFCZD010000814.1 GCA_019314525.1 Deltaproteobacteria bacterium | reverse complement strand
GTACCGGACAAGGCGACCAGCGTATCGCCAGGCCCCAGCTGTGAGAGCGCGAAGGACCAGGTCTTCCACGGCTGGGTTTGTGTGCCCGCGTTTGTATCGCTGCCAGAGGGAGAGATGAAGACTGCATTGATGGGAAACGGAGAGGTCAAGTCCGGGGAGAGGACGTCCACCGTCATGTCAGGGGAGAGGACATCCACCGTCGTGTCAGGGCTGCGCACATCCACCGTCGCGTCAGGGCTGCGCACATCCACGGTGGAATCCACCGTCACATCAGGGCCTACGTCCGCGAGAGAGTCCACATCGGCCGCGAAATCACCGACGACCCCATCGACGACCCCATCAGCCCCAGGCGCGTCACTTGCACCGTCGGAGGCAGCATCCCATGCCCCATCACCAAAACGCATGAAGTCTGGGACACCGCGCCCATCGTACCCAGCATCGAGGGGAGCAAACCCCTGACGCGCGCAACTGCAAGCCACCACCAACATGACCACCGCGACATGGCGGCCTATGCAACAGATGTTCTCCATAACCATCGCAGAATAACATCCTCTTGGCTCATCCGCGATGGCCATAGCGATGGTGGCTGCGCCATGATGTCACCACGCCCCGTTGTGCGCTATTGTTCCTTCGTGACACGCCGCATGCACGCCCTGCTGACCGCCCCTATGCACGCCCTGTGGCTCTTGGCGATCACCCTCCTGGCCTGCGGGGAGGGAACCGCCAGCCCCACAGCCGACGCCCAGATTCTAGAGGCACGCCCGCCCCAGCTCTCGCTGACCATCTCGAAGTGCTGCTGCAATTGTGAGCCGCTCAACTACGAACTAAAGATCTTGGTCAACCGAGGGATCGCTCCTTTGGGCGGGCTCTGCGTCTTGAAAACAACCACGTTCGCAGCCGAGGACGAGATCTTGCTCGAGGGGATCGACCTAGAGCCCGGCACGAAGATCGTCGCCGCGCTCAGCGCCCACTGCTTGACCTTTCCCTGCGTCTCCTGTTGGGGAAAAACCGAGCTGATCCTCGAGGACAAAAACACCTTCGAACTCTCCATGAATCCAACCCCAAGCTGCATCATCACGGACTTCGCCATCACCACCGCCCGCCCCTGCTTCTAGCGGCTAATGGCTACTTACTCGAAGGTCACTCGAAGGGTGAAAGGGCCGTCCACCGGTTGTACTGGGGGTGGCACAACAGCGCCACCTTCCTCTTCGCGCAGCGTCAGATACGTCACCACGCCCGCCGTGGCGCCTGCCAGCACCAAGGCGCCCCAGAACCAGCCGCTGTGGTACCAGGGGCTGGGTGCAGCTGCAGGCATGGGCGTGACCGCCTGCGAAGCCGGCTGAGATGCCACAACCTGAGGTGCGAAGAGCGCTGCTTGGGCAACGAGTTGAGCCACCACGTCTGCTGCCACCCCCAGCAGCGATTTACCGGTCACCTCTTGGGCGTGGCTGCGCAGACGATGAAGAACCTTCTTCTGCTGGGCAGCGAAGAGGAGTCCTTTGACACGCAACGTGTGGCCAGCTCCTGTGACGCGCACGCGCAAATAGACGAGATGGGTCATCTGTCCTTGGGCCGCCAGCCAACTCAACTCCCTGAGGGTTGGCTCGCTGTTGATGGTAGCCGCGCGCCTCTCAGCATCCAAGACGCGCAAGACACGAGGTGGCACACTCTGTCGCGCGGGCTGCCATTCAGGCCTCAAGTGCAGCGCTCGCCGGAGAGCCCCCGCGGCCGCCGCGGGGTCGGCGGGTTCCAGGAACAACGCTTGCGCGAGGGCCAGCTCTGCTCGCAACACGAGCTTGGGTCGCAGCCACCCTGCGTGATGAGTCTTCAACAGAGCTGTCGCCCGCTTCGCCAGGTCGACAGCTTCTGTGCGCTTCATCTGCAGCTCGTATTCTCGACTATGGGCGACCCACACCTCCGCCTGGCCAAGGGCGTGAGCGATCTCTGGTTGGATCGCCACTTGCGCAACCCACTGCGCTGGCCCGAGGATCTCCTTTGCACCTTCGTTGGCGAGCGCATGGCCCAGACCTGCATCGAGCGCAGCGGCCTGAAGGCGTGCGCCACCCACAGGCAACACACCCACGCGCGCTTTCGCCAGGCCAAGGGCTGGGAGCAGAAGCGCCGTGAGCAGGACGAGTCTATTCATCCCGCAACCCATGCTTGGCGAGCAGACGCCGCACAAGATCTCGCGCAACGTCAGCCTCTCGAGCGATAGCGGAGATGTTGTCCCCGTGACGTGTCACGAGCCGCGCGAAGTAGTCGCGCTCAAAGCATGTGACGATCTCCCTCTTTCCGCTCTTGTAGTCGCCAGCGAAGAGCCGCTCTGGGAGCACGAGTTCATCACTCCCCTGCGCTTTGACAGGAGCGGGGCGAGCCACGACGGACTCTTCAATCGGTAGCTCCTCCAGGCCCCCTATGGGCACCACCCCATCAGCGAAGACCGCCGCGCGCTCGAGGACATTGCGCAGCTCACGCACATTGCCGGGCCAGCTGCGGGTCGCGAGCAAGGAGAGAAGTTCCCGCCTGCCACAAGAAGTGCTTGGCCAGCGCGGGGATATCCTCCTTGCGCTCACGCAAGGGGGGAACTCGTATCTCCACCACCGCCATCCGATAGTAGAGGTCCTGTCGAAAGCGCCCCTCCTGTACCGCTTTGGCCAAATCGCGGTGGGTAGCGCCCACCAAGCGTATGTCGACCTTGCGGGGCAACGCGCTGCCCACGCGCTGCACGGTGCGCTGGTCGAGCACGCGAAGGAGCCGGGTTTGAAGCGCCAGCGGCAACTCACCGATCTCGTCGATGAAGACCGTGCCTCCATGGGCGCGCTCGAAGATACCGATGTGGGTGCGCGCCGCGCCCGTGAACGCACCGCGCTCGTGTCCGAAAAGCTCCGACTCCACAAGTTGCGGGCTCAGCGCCGCACAGTCCAGCACCGAGAATATGCGTTCACGTCGTGGTGAGTGTCGGTGCAACTCCTCGGCCACGAGCTCCTTGCCGGTGCCCGTCTCGCCTCGCACCAACACTGTCAGGTCGCTAGGCGCGACGGCGTCGAGCATGCCGTAGAGCCGCTGCATGGGCGCCGAGAGGCCGATCAGGCTGCCAAAGCGCTGCTTTCCAGGCACCGACCCGCTGCGCTCCTCACCGCGCTCGATGCGCAATACGCTCTGCCCTACTCGCAGCTCCGCGCCAACGCCGAGGAGCGCTTCAGTGACGCGAGCCCCACGGAAGTAGGTCCCATTGGTGCTTCGCAGATCGCGCACCAGGTAGCCCTGGTCGACCACCCTCACCTCGAGGTGCTCGCGAGACACCTGCCCATCATCCAGCTGCAGATCGTTCGACAGGGCCGTACCAACGCTCACGCGCTGGGAGGCCATATCGCAGCCACGGCCGCTGCAAGGCCCCTCCACCACGCGCAGCACAGCCGTGCGCAACACCAGGACAGGTGGGGCATTGCCATAGATGAGCTCTGTTGAGGCTTCCATGGGACGGCGATCCTGCTTCAGGAGCGAAGTTCTTTCATGTTCTACATTAGATCAGTAGCGTATCATCCACGCTGCGTAGAGGGTAGATAGAGACCTTGGAAGCACCCCGAGCCTTTGGCAAATACTCGCTCATCCGACTGCTCAGCGAGGGCGGCATGGGGCGCGTCTACCTCGCTCACCTCAAGGGGCCCGCGAGCATCTCCAAAGAGGTCGCGCTGAAAATGGTGCGCATGGACCTCGCGCAGCAAGAGGACTTCGTCCAGCTCTTCCTCGAAGAGGCTCGCGTCGCCATGAAGCTCTCTCATCGCAATATCGTGCAGACCTTCGACGCTGGACGTGAGGGAGAACACTACTACCTGGTGATGGAGTTGATGAACGGAGGCTCCCTCGCGGCCCTCGCCTCCCAGCAGCAGCTGCCTCCCGACGTGATCCTCTTCATTGGTAAAGAGATCGCCGCGGCCCTCGAATATGCCCATGGGCAAAAGGGCGTTGCCAGCGGCGCGGTGGTGCACCGCGACGTGAGCCTGGCCAATATCCTCTTCTCGACGTTGGGCGATGTGAAGCTAACGGATTTCGGTGTCGCCAAGGTCATGGGCCGCACCGGACAATCTGTGGCCGCCGGCATCAAGGGCAAGCTTGGCTACATGGCGCCAGAGCAAGCGCGCGGTGAGACCTCGCCGCGCAGCGACATCTTCGCTCTGGGCGCAGTGCTCTTTCGCCTGATAACCGGGCACCCTCTCCGGGCAAACCCGAGCCTGGAGGCCATACGTAGCGGGCTCGACCTACCCCACTCACACCTCGACGCGGTGCATGGTTTGAGCGACGCGCTACGGGGCACAGTGGAGGAGATGCTGCGCACAGACCCCGCGCGGCGACCCACCGCGAAATCCTTGCGTGAGCGTTTGGCGCTGCAGCTCGACCTTTGCGACACAGGGCACGATCCCCACGCGCGACTGCAATCCTTCATCACCCAACAGGAGCAGGGCGTGGCGCCGGAAGCTGACCCACCCGCGAGCGCGCAGAAGATGGCGAACGCGATCATGCAGATGGCGATGGAGGTGCCCACGGACGCCAAGATCGCACCCCCGCCCGCACCCGCACCTACAACCACAACCGCACCTGAGCCTGAGGTAAACTCGAGCGTCGCCATCGGCCCGCGACCCACCGAAGAAGTGCCCACGACGGTCTTGCCCAAGGACGCGGCAAAGAAACCGCGAGGCCACTTTATCTGGGCTCTCGCTGGTGCATCCGTCATTGCATTCCTCATGGTGCTTCTGATGCCCTCTGCTTCCGAGACCCCAAGGGGCGTGGTCAAAGACGCTGGGCTCACCTCGGAAACC
>JAFCZD010000228.1 GCA_019314525.1 Deltaproteobacteria bacterium | reverse complement strand
TTCAACCTCGTGGCCATCGAGGGGCTTCAACGGGCGCAGGAGAAGGTCAATGCTTGGCTGGCGAGCAAGAGCGTCTCCTGCAGCTGTGGCAGCTGTGGCAGCGGTACGCTGATGATCAAGACCATCACCAGCAGGGTTGACAGCTATAAGCTCTGCTGCGTGGGCTGTGGCGCCACCACCACGCCCAAGGCCATGCTCCGCAGCTCGTCGGTGACCACAGTGGGCACCAAGACCATTGGTGGCGTCGCCAGTGACGGGGACACGGTGTTTCTGGCCCAAGAAAACAGCAGAATCTACCGCTCCCGTGGGGGCGAGAAGTTCAAGGTCGCGCACAAGGGGAGGAGGCCTTACAACCAGGTCTTCGTCTCCTCCAAGGGCAGAGTCTTTGCATCGGGCTATGGCGAAGTCATCCACTCCGACGACGACGGGCAGAGCTGGACAAGCGTGCCCTGCAAGCCTCCCCTTTATCTCTTTCAGTTCACCGAGACCCCCGCGGGCACGATCTTCGTGCCCACCATGGGCTATGTCTATCGGTCCAAAAACGGTGGAAGGAGCTTCACCAGGGCCAAGCTCCCTTCGGCCCGTGATGTGTTTCACGTGGTGGTTGCCTCGGAGGAGACCCTCTTCATTGTGGGCAACGGGGGCACGCTCCTGCGCAGCGTCGATGGGGGCACGAAGTGGAAGAAGCTGAAGGCGCCGGTTCGTGCGGATCTTCTCCGGGGTCTGGCGTTCAGCGAAGAGGCGATGCTGCTCGTGGGGAGGAACGGTGTGGCTCTCACCACCGCCAATGGTGGAAAGACCTGGACCAGGCGCCGCACAGGCACCACCGGAGATATCGAAGATATGACCCTCGGTAACGACGGTCGCATCTACGCGGTCACCAGCAAGGGTGAGATCTTGATCTCGGCCAATGATGGCAAAAAGTGGAGCATCGAGCCCAGCGGCACCTCGGCATACCTGTATTCTATTGGGACCACGGCCGACGGAACACTCTTGATGGGCGGCGCCGGTGGAACCGTGGTGGAGCGTGAAGGCTTGGACTGCCCTGCCGAGCAGAAGGAGGGCACCAAGGAGAGCCACGCTAAGAAGAGCACCACCAAGAAGAGCACCACCAAGAAGAGCACCACCAAGAAGAGCGCCACCAAGAAGAGCGCCACCAAGAAGAGCGCCACCAAGAAGAGCGCCACCAAGAAGAGCGCCACCAAGAAGAGCGCCACCGATGGGACACGAACGACCGTGGGCAGGGCTTTTCTTTTCACAGGGAAGCTTGCCTCCATGAGCCGTGCAGAGGCGAAGAGCCGAGTGGCAGAGCTGGGCGGCGTCGCCAAGAGCTCCGTGACCAAGGACCTCGATTACCTGGTGGTGGGAGATGATGGATCTCCCTTGTTCGGTGGGGGAAAGAAAGGCAGCAAGATCGTCGCCGGTGAAAAGCTGATCGCCGCTGGGACGTCGCTGCGGATCATCTCCGAGACGGATTTCTTGACGCTGGAGCGGGCGGAGTAGATTCGTCTCGAGCAGCGACGCGTGAGCATGGCGCGAATCAGCTGAGGGTTGGGAAGCTGAGGAGGTTGAAGATGAGGAGGTTGAAGATGAAGGTCCATGTTTGGAGGTCGTTTTCCAGCAACAACAGCAGCGACTTTCGCTTGGTGGCGCGTTTTGCCAGCGTGGAGCGCACCCAGGAGGTACGCACTGAGCTGTCGGCCTTCATGGCTGCTCACGCCAAGGACATGGACGAGAGTGAGGATTACGACGCCCTCAGCGCCGCCCAAGAAGCCCTCGCCGAGGACTATGACTTCAAGTGGTCTCGGGACATTCTCACATGGGGAGACGAGGCGCTCTCGGGCAACGAGCCTGACGTAGCCTGCGCTGACCAGACCCTCGTCGTTTACCACCCCTATTGTGGTGGCCTTGATGATCTCACCCCTTTTCTAAAGGCTCGAGGGGCCACCTCCGTCGAAGACGATGATGGAATGCCGGAGATTGGGGTTCAGCTCACCTTGGCCCCTGGGAAGGCCGGCGAGAGGATGCGAGCCGCTTTGGAGGCCTTTTTCGCTCAAGCCGAGACAGGCGCCACCATGGATGAGTGGAAGGAGCCGCCTCCATGGGGTCCCCCGACCTTTCGCTGGGCAGATGCCGAAACAGCGCTCTTTTTCTGCGATGGGGAACACGTGCTCTTTCAAACGTGTATGGAATTAGAGGGGGTACAGGCGCTCGAGAAGTATATTCGCAAGGCGAAGGACTTCCGGCTGGTGATCTGCGACGCCGCTTTCACCCGGCGGATGAAGACCCTCATGGGCGCTGGCCATTGCCCAGAGTGCCACGCCTCCGGGCTACGGTTTTTGCCCTCGGAGGGAGAGAAACTCGAGGAGGATCAGCTCCTCTGTGGCGCTTGTGGAGGCATGTTCAACCTTGTGGCCATGGAGGGGCTTCAACAGGCGCAGGAGAAGGTCAATGCTTGGCTGGCGAGCAAGAGCGTCTCTTGCAGCTGTGGCAGCTGTGGCGGGACGTTGATGGTGACGTCTGTCAGCAGCAGGGTTGATAGCTATAAGCTCCGCTGCGTGGACTGTGGCGCCACCACCACGCCCAAGGCCATCCTCCGCAGCTCGTCGGTGACCCTAGTGGGCACCAAGACCATCGGTGGTGTCGCGGGTGACGGGGACACGGTGTTTCTGGCCCAAGAAGACAGCAAAATCTACCGCTCCCGGGGGGGCGAGAAGTTCAAGGCCGTGCACAAGGGGAAGAGGCCTTATTGCCGGGTCTTCGTCTCCTCCAATGGCCGGGTCTTCGCGTCGGGCCATGGCGAAATCATATACTCCGACGACGGTGGGCAGAGCTGGACGAGCGTGCCCTGCAAGCCGCCCCTCTACCTCTTTCAGTTCTCCGAGACTCCCGCGGGTACAATCTTTGTGCCCACCATGGGCTATGTCTATCGGTCCAAAAACGGCGGCAGGAGCTTCACGAGGGCGAAGCTCCCCTCACCTCGTGATGTCTTTCAGGTGCTGGTGGCCTCTGAAAAGGTCCTCTTCATTATGGGTAACGGGGGCACCCTCCTGCGCAGTGACGATGGGGGCTCGAAGTGGACAAAGCTGAAGCCACCCGTCAGCGCAGATCTTCTCCGTGGCCTGGCGCTCAGCGAAGAGGTGATGGTGCTCGTGGGGAAGACCGGCATGGCCCTCACCACAGCCAATGGTGGGAAGACCTGGACCAAGCGTCGCACGGGCACCACGGCGGACATCGAAGATATAACCCTTGGCAACGACGGTCGCATCTACGCGGTCACCAGCATGGGCGAGATCTTGATCTCGGCCAACGATGGAAAGAAATGGAGTGTGGAGCCCAGTGGCACCTCGGCACACCTCCATTCCATTGGGGCCCTGGCCGACGGCACGCTCTGCATGGGCGGCGCCGACGGAGTCCTGGTGGAGCGTGACGGCCTGGACTGTGCGGCTGAGCAGAAGGCGGGCGCCTCCAAGGAGAGCCACGCGACCAGGAAGAGCGCGACCAAGAAGAGCGCCACCAAGAAGAGCGCGACCAAGAAGAGCGCGACCAAGAAGAGCGCCACCAAGAAGAGCGCCACCAAGAAGTAGGGCTTGACGCTACTTGATCACCGGTGGGCCACCATCAGGTGGGCAGCCAAAGATCACCTTCACGGCGACTCCTGGGGGCGTCTTGACTGCGTCACATGCGGTGCCTCGCAGCTCGATGGTGTTCGTGGCGCCGTCGTAAACAAACCCATCCGCGTTGTCACGGGTGAGGGGCAGAGAGTCGAGCAGCACGTAGATGCGCGTGGGGTCGGCCGGCTTTCCCTCGAGTTCGAGGGTGCAGCTGCCCACCTGGACGCCGATGGCTACCAACGCGGATTCTAGCTCTTGGGCGTTGTCCGCCTGGTAATAGCGGTTGTTTGCGTCGTTTGGGTTGTCGGTGCCGCCCTTCTCGGCGAGGTCGTTGAGCGCGTTACCATCCACCCCATCGCCAAAGCCTACAACATGAATAGCTACACCCGTATCGTGCAACAGGGTTGCTTGTTCGAGGGTGGCTTCGAGGTCGGAGTAGTTGTAGTCGCTCTCGTGTCCCACAGCACAATTAGGCTGCCCATCGGTAACCAAGAGTAGGTTCTTCGAGCGCTTAGCGTCTTCCGGGTCTGACGTATTTTTGAGCCAGCCCTGGGTGCGGGGATACTCAAGGGCACGTCGCATGGGTGTGTAGCCCGTGGGCCCCTCATTGGCATAGCTGCTCTGAAACTCCGCGGTGCTGTGCGCATCCACGGCGAGCACGAGGGCGGGAGCGCCACAGCGATCCTTGCCGCCAGAGAAGAGCGCGAGGCCAAGCCGCAGCTGGTCGGCGAGGTTTTCGGAGAGCGAGTCGAGGGCAGCGGTGGCGTCCTCCCACTTTCCGTCCCGGTCCATGCTCAGGGAGCGGTCGAGCACCACGAGCACATTGGGCTCCATGCGCGCCGAGGCCACCACGGCATCGCCGCAGGTTTCAGGGGGCGGGTCGGGGTCACAGGGGTCGCCGACGCCGTCTTTGTCAAAGTCGAGCTGGTCGGCGTTGAAGACCTCGGGGCAATTGTCGAGATCATTGGCGAAACCATCCCTATCATCGTCGTTCGGGGGAGCTGCCCAGGTATCGTTGGCCCATGGGCTGGCGTCTCTTTGGCCACCGTCGAGGGGGCCTGAGGTGCTGCTCTCGCTGCAGCCGCCGATGGCCAATATGAGCACCCATACGGCACCTAGAGCATAGGTTCGTGGCACGACGCCTCCTTCATGTTGAGTTTGCCCAAGGTGATTATAGCATCGTTTGCCTGCCTGAAGATCCCGGGCTTGTGGGTGCACGACTGGTTCATGGTTTTCTCTATGGCTTGAGTCGAAAATGCGCCAATAGCGCAGCATAACCAGCGATAATCGCAAGATTCTTTGATTGACAGCGAGCCGGCGTAAGCCTACTAGATCGGCTGTTCGCCGGTGCATAGGAGCCCTTGGCCCAAGCCACCACGGCCATCGGCTTTGGTCACAGCCTCGCAATTATGGTGTACAACGCTTGCGTGGGTTGGCGTCGGTGGGCTTTCGCACCACCTTCATCTCGTCGACCGCATTTCTTTCCTGCGGTGCTGGGCTTGCTCGAATGCACAGCGCCTTCAGGATGTGGAGAGCACTATGGACAGTCGGAAAGCTGAATCAACCCCCTCTCGCGCGCGGCAACTGAAAGATCTGTTGCAGTCCAAGGACGTCACAGTCTTGATGGAGGCGCACAACGGATTGTCGGCGAAGCTCGCCGAGGAGGCAGGGTTTTCCGCCCTCTGGGGCAGCGGTCTGGCAATCTCTGCGGCCCTCGGGGTCCGTGACGCAAACGAGGCAAGCTGGACGGACGTCTTGCAGGTGCTCGAGTTCATGGCCGATGCTTCCTCGCTGCCCATTCTGCTCGATGGCGACACAGGGTACGGGAATTTTAACAATGTGCGGCGTCTCGTACGGAAGTTGGAGCAGCGACAAGTTGCGGGTGTTTGTCTCGAGGACAAGCTCTTCCCCAAGACCAATAGCTTCATCGACGGTGAAAAACAGGTCCTCGCGCAGGTGGATGAGTTCGCGGGAAAGATTCGCGCGGCCAAGGACACGCAGGCCGATTCAGACTTTGTTGTGGTGGCGCGCACTGAGGCGTTTATTGCAGGTTGGGGGCTGGAGGAGGCGCTCCTGCGAGCCACGGCCTATGCCGAGGCCGGCGCAGATTGCATCCTCGTACACAGCAAGCGCAAAGACAGCCAGGATATTATGTCCTTCATGGAGCATTGGACCTACGCGACGCCAGTGGTGATCGTTCCCACCAAATACCCCACTGAACCTATCGCCTCCTTCATGGAGGCAGGCATTTCGAACTTCATCTTCGCCAATCAGGCCATTCGCTCGGTGATTACGACCCTGCAAACCAACCTGGGCAAGCTGGCCAAGACACGTGACCTGATGGCCGTGGAGCATGATATCGCCACCGTGGATGAGATCTTTCGTTTGCAGGACGTGCAAGAGCTCAAACGCTCGGAGAAGCTCTATTTGCCCACCCCTGAAGGCGACGTTCGCGGGCTGATCCTCGCGGCGACCCAGGGTGATTTTGGCGAGCTGGTGCAGGACAAGCCCAAGGCGATGCTCTTTTTGCATGGCAAGCCGATCATCTCCTGGCATGTGGAGGCCTTTCGGCGGCAGGGCGTGAAGAAGATCGGTGTGGTGCGCGGCTTCAAGAAAGAGGCGGTGAAGCTGGCGGGGCTCGATTATTTCGACAACGATGAGTTCGCTGACACAGGGGAGCTCTTTTCGCTCTACCAGGCGCGCGACTATCTTCAGGGCGACACCATCATCGCCTATGGCGACATTATCTTCGACGATTTCATCTTGCAACGGCTGCTGACCCACGGAGAGGGCATCTCCATCGCCGTGGACGCCGCGTGGAAGATGCGCAAGCGCACAGACCCCGTGCGCGATCTGGTGGTCACCGAGGGGCTCGATGATCCTATCGGTGAGACCCACTGTACGCTGGTCAAGGCTGGGAGCGCCGTCTCTGCAGAGGAGGCGAGCGGCGAGTGGATTGGGCTGCTGCGACTTGGCGCGGACAAGATTGAGATGGTCAGAGGCTTGCTGGAGAAATTGGCGCAAGAGGAGCCCGAGGTGTTGCGCAAGGGCGACCTGCCGCAGCTGCTCAACAGGCTCGTGGACGCAGGTGAAGAGGTGGGCGCGCTGCATATCTATGGGCATTGGCGTGACCTCGACGATCAGAAAGACCTGTTGGCAGCTCGAGCCGGGCGTTAGCGAGGGGACGTATGCATATCGATGATTTTGGCAAGGTGCTCAAAAGGCACGGCCTGCGCAGCGGCGCGGGCGTTCCTTGTTCCTATTTCACGCCCCTGGTGAATTACACGACCCAGGACCCCGAACTCGATTATCTCTCGGCCAGCAGCGAGGGTGAGGCGGTGGCCATTGGGGCGGGCATGGTGGCCGCTGGCCGCCCCGCCTTCGCCTTGATGCAGAACTCTGGCCTGGGCAACGCCGTTAACCCCATCACGTCGTTGCTTTATATTTATAAGATCCCCCTCGCCTTGCTGGTCTCGCATCGTGGGCAGCCGGGGCGCCCCGACGAGCCCCAGCACGAGCTCATGGGTCAGATCACTGAGGAGTTGGCGCGGCTCTGTCAGCTGCGTACGCACGTGCTCAACCCGGAGCGGTTCTCTGACGAGCTGAGAGCGAGCTTGGGCGATGGCGTGCCAGCGGCCTGGGTTTGCCGCAAAGGCGCCTTTGAGGGAGGGGTCAAAGCGCCTGCGGTCAAGGCCATGATCCATAGCGCAGCGGTGACGCCTGCGAGTCAGGGTGAGTTTGCGCCAGCGCTGCGGCGGGAAGAGGCGCTGCACTTGGTCCTCCCGCTGCTTTCGGCTGGCATCGAGCATGGAGAGGCGCCAGCGGTGATCAGCACTACGGGGAAGCTGTCGCGGGAACTCTACGAGCTCGATGACGCCGACCACAGCAAGCGCAACCGTTTCTACATGGTGGGATCCATGGGCTGCGCCGCGGGCTTTGGCCTTGGCGTGGCGCGCGCACAGCCCAAGCGGAAGGTGGTTGTGCTCGACGGAGACGGCGCGCTGCTGATGAAGCTCGGCACCCTGGCCACCATCGGCCATGTGAGGGCGGAGAACTTGCATCACGTGGTCTTCGACAATGGTGCGCATGAGTCTACAGGAGGCCAACCCACCTCTTCACCAAGTATCGATTTTGCCACCATGGCGTTGGCGGCGGGGTACCGCGTTGGCGAGACCGTGAGCGAGGGCGCAGCGTTTCGGGAGGCGTTCGAACGGCACATGGCCCAGCCCGGTCCCACGCTCTTGCGCATGGTGATTCACGTGGGCGCGCGTGCCGATCTGGGGCGCCCGAAACGCACACCACAAGAGGCCTATGGTTGGTTCCAGAGCTATCTGGCTGGGCAGTAGGGCAGTAGGCCAGTAGAGAGTAGGAGAGTCGCGGCGATATGAGCAAAGATGCACCTTATGAGGCTGTGATCCTCGCCGCAGGGCGCGGGTCGCGCCTCTCGGAAGAGACCCACCAGTGTCCCAAGGCGATCCTGCCTATTGGGCGTCACACCCTCGCCGACGACACCGAGACCAACTTCTTGCGCCGACAAGTGGAGCAGCTTTTCGCTGCTGGTGTTGAGCGAGTGGCGGTGGTCGTGGGCTATCGCCGCGATCAGATCGCTACAGAGATGACGCGCTGGGAGCGCACGCCCGACGTAGTGGTCAACCCAACGCCTGATATCAAGATCTCTGGCAGTCTGCATAGCTTTCAATTTGCATCCAGAGCTGGCCTGGGGGTCTTGGATGGCACACACCAGACGCTGCTGCTGGATGCGGATATCGTCTATCACCGCGGTGTGCTCGGCGCGTTGCTGGACGCACCAGAAGAGAG
>JAFCZD010000227.1 GCA_019314525.1 Deltaproteobacteria bacterium | reverse complement strand
CGCGCCAGCCAACTTCTGAACCAACCAGTTCATCATGCCTCCCATGAGCGCTCAAAACTTACGCCGCGAACACCTAATACGCTCGAGTTGACCTCGTCTTCGCCTCTCGAAGCTCGTCTTCGCCTCCCTCGTCGCCGCTGCTCTTTGCGCCTGCCTTGTCTCAGGATAAAGGCTGCGAAGTTGACACCAGAAAGGCGGCTCCGTACGATGCCACTGGCGCGAACTGGTCATTTCTTTCAAGGATACTGTGCGGATGCACGTTTGCCCCAAGTGCTTTGGCCTCTATGGCTCCGACCAAGGAGAGTGCCCCAAAGATGGGGTGCCTACCCAGCACTACACTGAGGTGTTGGTGGGGCTGAACCTCGGCCCCTATGTGGTGCGTTCCATGGTCAGCGAGGGTGGTATGGGCGTCGTCTACGCCGCAGAACACCCTGCGTTAGGGCGGCGAGTCGCGGTGAAGGTGCTGCGCCCTGAGCTGAGCTTGCGCGACGACATCGTTGAGCGTTTTGCTCAAGAAGCCCGCGCGGTCAACACCATAGGTCACGCCAACATTGTCAGCATCTACGACTTTGGGCGCACCCCCTTTGGCACCTTCTATATTGTAATGGAATATCTCGAGGGGCGCACCCTGCGCCACCTCTTGGACCATGGCGGGCCACAACCCCTCGAGCGGGTTCGTTTCATACTCCAGGGTATCGGAGAGGCGCTCGCCGCGGCCCACGCCAAGGGATTCGTGCACCGCGATGTGAAGCCCGAAAACATCATGATCGGGCGTCGGGGTGGCACCGACTACGTGAAATTACTCGATTTTGGCATCGTCAAGCTGCTCACGGGAAACGCCACGACCGCCACGAGCGGGGCCATGGGTACCCCCATGTATATGAGCCCAGAGCAGCTCGACGACGGACAGCTTGACAACCGCTCCGATACCTTCTCCCTCGGAGGCGTTGTTTACGAACTCCTGACTGGACAAGTGCCCTATCCTGGCACGAGCCACGCGGCGGTTCGTCAAGCGCAGCTCACCCGCCTCCCTCCTCCCACCGGCATCATCCGTCGCGATATCCATATTTCAGAGAGCGTTGATCACGCCATCAGCCGGGCCATAGCCCTCGATCCTTCTCTGCGCTACCAAAAGATTGAAGACTTTCTCGTTGCCTTTCAGAAGGGTTACGACAACACCCTCGCAGAGCAAACCAAAGGGGTAGGGAGACGCGGAGAGCGGTCATCGACTGGCGGCAAGGTCTTTCTCCTGGCGACCCTCGTGGCGTTGCTCCTTGGCGGGGCTGTCGCTGCCCTCTTGCTCAAGGTTCTGAAAACAGGGGGGGGAGCAATACCGACCGTGGTCGACGCGGGCCTGAGCGTTGATGCCGGCGCTCCTGATGTGCGCCCCTCATTCAGTGGTGACTGGCGAGCCCAATCGCGCCAGCATTTTGCAGCGGCCCTCAAGGGTCATCAACGCAGCAAGGCGCTCGATTTCGCGCGCCATGTCGCCCCCAAAGGCGCTCGAGACAAGCTTTTGGAGGTGTTGCAAAATGTGGCGCTCCGCAAGGAAGCGGCGGCGATCCTCGGGCGCCTGGGCCCTGACCCCAAGACTCTCTCTGCGCTGACGGCCGCTTTACGGCAAACCACCAGCCCCTTCACCAAAGCCACCCTCTATGGAGCCATGGGCGCCATGGGCACCGCCAAAAACCGCAAGGATTGCGCTAGGGGGCTGGAAAAGCTGCTGCGTCGCCACAGCAACCAACTCTTTCAACGTGCAGCTCTCCCTATGCTGGTCCGCTGTAACCCCAAAACACTTGGCAAGCTTCGCAAGTTGGAGAAGAGCATCCCTACAGACGCGCCACAGGCGAAAATCGCCGCCCTCAGGGCGCTCGCCACCGTAGGAACAGCCGCTGACCGCAAGAAGCTACTCCAAGTGGTGAGCGAGAGCACACTGGAGCTTCAACTCTTGGCCGCGGAGGCCTACAGCGAGCTGCCCAAGGCGCACTTAGACGACCTCCAAGAGCCTCTCCGCTCGCTTCCATCGAAGCGCGGCGACATTCGCGCCCGAGTGGCCGGTATCAGAGCCCGTTTGGGGGATGCCAAGGGCATCGAAAGTCTGTTATCCTCATGGACATCGAAAGATAACCAAGCGAAGACGTGGAGTGCCCTGGAATTTGGGCGCCTAATGCAATTTGGCCAACTTGGAGAAAACAGACAGAGGTCCATTCGTGAGGCGTTGACTCTGGGCTTGAAAGATCCAGGTCCTGAGGTATCCCTCGCTGCAGCTGTTGCGCTGCTGGCCTTCTGAGACGAGAGCGATTCTCGATGCCATCGCACGAACCACCTAGGCACTCTCCACCCTCTGACGACGATCCGCTGATCGGCGTCCAGCTGGGGAACTACAAGGTCGAAGAGAAGGTCGCTGAAGGCGGGATGGGCTTGATCTACCGCGCTGTGCACAGCGTGATTGGGCGGCAGGCAGCGATCAAGGTCCTCACGGAGCGCTACTCGAACGACCAGAACATGATCAAGCGCCTCCACCGTGAGGCTCGCGCTGTCAACCGCATCGCCCACCCGAGCATCGTCGATATCTTTGACTTCGGCCAAACGCCGGATGGGCGGCAGTACTTCGCCATGGAGTATATCGAGGGCGAGAGCTTGGCCTTACTGCTCGAGCGAGAGGGGGCGTTGCCTTGGGCGGTCGCCGGGCAGATTGTCAGCCAAGCACTCGATGCGCTGGCTGCAGCCCATGACCTAGGCATCGTGCACCGCGACATCAAGCCCGAAAATATCCTCATCGCCAAAGGCGAAGGTGAGAAGGTCATCGCCAAAGTTCTCGACTTTGGCATCGCCAAATCCATTGGCATTGGTCCTGAAGGGGAGCAACTTACCCGCGCGGGTTCGGTCATGGGCACGCCTGAGTACATCGCCCCTGAGCAAGTCCGCGGCAAATCTGTTGACGGACGCGCTGATCTCTACGCCATGGGCGTCATCCTCTATGAGATGGTGGTCGGCAAGCGGCCATACACCAGCGATAAGGTGATGACACTCCTCATCGCTCACCTGCGCGAACCCATCCCTGCGGTGGAGAATGTGCCTGCCGAGCTCGGGATCCCCAAAGAGGTCATCGAGGCCATCCCCAAAGCGCTGGCGAAAAAGCCCGAGGAGCGCTTTCAGGATGCTCGCAGTTTTGCCCGTGCCATGGGCATGGCCACAAGCGCTGTCACCGCTGCGGATGGCACGCGCCCACTGCCGGGGCTCTTTTGGGCAGGCCAAGAGGGCAGCACCAGCACCCTTGACAACATGCCTGCGAGTACAGCCGCCACAGCCCCCAAACACCCGCCCACCATCCTAGGTTTGGCCACTCGCACCTCGAGCAATGGCATGGCGATGCCTTTGATCGACAAGCCGCGCCGCTCACCTTTGATGTGGCTTGCGCCCCTGCTGCTCTTGGGGCTATCTGCCGCTGCCATCAGCTATGTGGTGGTGACTCGCGCAGGTGACAACAAGAAAGTTGTCGTCACCAAGACCGATACGCGTCCCAAGACGTCACCTAAAACGGTGATGGCCCCCCTGGCGGCCAAAGACCTCGCTACACTTCTCCACAAAGTACGGCAGACACTACGCGAGGGGCTGGAGAGCAGTGACACCAACGTACGCCGCTGCGCCTTGCGAGGCCTCGGTGAGCTCCACGACAAAGATGCTCGGCTCAAGCTCGTCAAACGCCTGAAAGTAGATCCCGACCCCACCGTCCAAGCTGACGCCGCTCGCGCCCTCGCGCTGCTCGGTGAACCTCAAGCTGCGGCAGACCTCAAGGCTGTGCGGGACGAAGTCAACGAGCAGGTGCGCGTCAAGATCGACGCTGCTCTGGCTAAAATGAGCGACCCAGCTGGCATCAAAGGCTTGAAAGCGGCGCTCAAATCGCCCAAGCGGGCAGTGCGCGTGACTGCGGCGCTGGAGTTGGCTGAACTGGGCGATACCACAGCCATCGCTGTGCTCAAACCAGAACTCAGGGGTGCATCTCAGCTCTTCACACCAACGCTAAAGGCGCTGGCTCGTCTTGGCCACGCGCAAGCACGCAAATCCCTCGAACAAGGCATCGCAGCGAAGGAAACAAAAACGAAGGCCCAGTTAGAGTTCGCTGAGGCGTTGATGGCGTTGGGCAGTGAGATCCCCCTCTCGCTGCTGAAGCGCATCGTCAACAGTGATGGGAGCCTGGCCCATCGCCTGACTGCCACAAGGATTCTCGCGCGTCATGGCAACTACGCGGGCCTCGATCTGGCACGAGACGCAGTGCGCAACGAAGCAGCGGCCCTGCGGCTGCTGGCGGCCAACGCCCTTGGCACTATCGCCGATCGCACCGCTATCCCTCCCCTGGCGCTGCTTCTCGCCGACAAGCTCCCCCTCGTCAAGATGGCAGCCGCAGAAGGTTTGGCGCGCGTTTTTGCGCTGCTCCCCGAGACATTGCTGCGCCGTGGCCAGAACTGGCTGCTCGTTGCGCTCAACAGTGAAGATTGGGCTTCTCGCTACGCCATCGATGGTCTCTCTTCGGAGATTGACCCTGCCCTAGCGGTGGAGATCTTGGGTTGGTACTTCCGCTCCAAAGATGCGCGAACGCGCGCCGTGGCTGTCGCAGAGGCCGCCAAGCTGGGCGAGAACGCCAAAGCACGCCAGATCGTCTTCAGCGGCTTGGATGACCCCGCTCCTGGCGTGCGGCTCGCCGCCGTGCGAGCACTTGGGCGAAGCAAACATCCCAAGGCAGCGTCCATGCTAAAGCAACTCCTCTATGACAAGACCCCTCGGGTTGGTATTGCAGCAGGAGGAGCACTCCTGCGACTGGGAGACACCTCCGCCCTCAAGGCCCTGCGCCAAGCTACCCGCGCAAAGAAATCAACGCTGCGCGCCAGGGCGTTGGAGGCCATCGCTCAGCACCAGGCGCCATGGGTGGTCAAAACGCTGCGCCGCGCGCTTCGCGACCGTTCGCCCGAAGTTCGACGACTCGCTGCCCTCGCCCTTGCGAGCCGCAATGATTCAAGCGGAGCCAAGGTATTGCGGAAGGCTGTCGCCGCAGGTGATGAGCACAGTGCTAACGCTCTGCGTGCCCTCGCGAAGCTGAAGATCCCCCAGCAGAAGAATCTGAGATTGCTGGCGCAGGCGGCCAACCCGCGTGCGCGAGCGGGCGCGATGAAGGCCGCCATCGAGATATTGGGGCCCAGTCGAGCGCAACCACTGCTCTTACGTGGCGCTCGGGACCCGAGCCCTGTGGTGCGTCTCGCGGCTGCCCGTGAGCTAGGCAAGCTCGCCAAGCACAGTCCCGCCGCCATCGCTTCTTTGCGCCGTTTGGTCAAAGATCAGAACGCCAGTGTACGCGCTGTGGCCTCGAACCAATTGGCCAAGCTGCGAGCAGCTGGGGTTCGGGTCAAGCCCGTGAAGATTTCCCCCACGCCCAAAGCCCCCGCCCTGCCGGTGAAACCAAAGCCAAAGGCTGGGAAAAAGGGGACCACCAGCACCGAGTTGAGCTTCCTCCGTGATAGCAGCAAGCACGCAAGCTACAAGAGCCTCATCGCCAGCGCACAGCTCCTTTATGAGCGAGGACGCTTGGGTCAAGCCCTTGCCACACTGCAACGTGCGCGCCGCATCAACAACACTCCACCAGTGAACTTCGAGATGGGGCTCGTGCATCTGAAACTGGCGATTCGGCGACTCAGAAGTCCACGCCAGCGTGCTCAAGTGCTGAGTCACCTTGACGCCGCGAAACGCTATTACACGGCGTATTTGCGACGAGCCCCCCGTGGAAAACTTGTTGGCCGAGCTCGGGGGGGGCTCCGTGACGTCAAACGCTTGAAGACCAACCTGCGCTAGCTTCTCCTCACAGAACACATCAAAGAGAAAAGTCGGGCCCCATTCTGGGGATCCTGTGCGCTAAATCGACAGGGACGAGCAGATTTAACACCCTGGACCTGTACACTAGGCAAACTTTTGGTGGAGTGCGCTACCCCGATTCGGGTAAACTATCTGCAGTTCAGCTCTGTTGCACGCATGAGACGCGAGAGGAATCGCATGTCCAAAGCTCTCTTCGCTCACCCCACTGTTCGGGCGTTGCTTCGTTCATTTCTCGTGGTAGCCGTTTTGCTGGCTACTTCAATGGCATCGGCGCAATCTGCGCGCACGCTGCTGCGGAAAGGCAATAAGCTCTTCGCTGCGGGCGATTATCGTGCAGCTTTTGGGATCTTCGAGAAGGGGTACACGAAGAACCCAAGCCCTGTGTTCTTGCGCAGCATGGCGTTTTGCAAGCTGAAGCTCTATGAGCACAGCGCAGCGCGCAAATTACTGAAAACCTATCTCGATAAGTTCAAGACGACGCGCGACCGTGGCAAGCTCCAGGAGACCGTGAAGAGCCTCGATGATGTCGTGCAGACCACTATCGCCGTCTCCTCGACGCCTCCAGGCGCCGATATCTACATTGACGCTGAGGCCACTGGAAAAGTCGGTCAGACACCCAAGACGCTGACTATCGAGCCTGGGACGCACACGCTTATTTTGCGCAAGACAGGCTTTCAGGTCACCACGAAAACCATCGACGTCAAAGCACGCAAAGCGCATGAAGTGAGTCTGACATTGGAGCTGCCCTTCAAGGTAACAAGCGCTCCTGAGGGTGCAGATGTGCGGGTTGATGACGCAAAAGGCACGCCTCTGGGGAAGACTCCGTATGAGGGTGGTATCGCGCCTGGCAAGCACACGGTGTACGTCGGCAAACCTGGCTACAAAACCATCAAACGAGAGATAGACGCCCAGCCGGGGGGAGCCACGAACATCATGGCGAAATTGAGTCTCGGAGTCCGCATCGACTCCAAACCGACAGGCGCGGTGGTCATGGTCGATGGCGCCAAAGTGGGCTCAACTCCGGTAGAGGTCGAACTCACACCAGGGATGCACAAATTGGAGCTGACGTTGGAGGGTTTCCAACCTGTATCACGTGAAGTCGACGTCAAGGTGGGCAAGGTCAGTGATCTGCTGGTCGAATTTGAAGGCGGGTTGCTCACTATGCGCAGTTCAGTGGAGGGCGCCACCGTCGAAGTTGGCGGCATCGAAATCGGCAAGACCCCCCTGGAGAAGGCGTCGGTCCCGTTGGGCAGCAAAGAGGTTGTGCTCCGACACCCCGATCGACGCACCTGGAGTCAAGCCCTCGACTTCAACGACACACGCATCGTGAGGGCACGCGTGGAAATGGGCCGCAAGAGTTGGCCAGCCTGGATCGGCGCGGGGACCACGGTAGCGCTCGCAACCGCTGCTTCAGTGTTTGGTGTGATCTCTCTGACCAAGAGCGGCGATTGGTTCGAAAACACGAGTCATGAAGGTTTTGACAGCTGGGATGCGGTGAAGACTGCGTATCATGCTGACCCGAAGACTGTCGGAGATCTCTTGGAGGATGAAGGGCTTAAAGATACTGTTCTCAACAAGAACCTCACAAACATCTGTCAGAGCACGTCATCACCGCAGGGGAACGAGACGACATACCAGGAATGCGAGTGGGGCACGCACACCGCATCGACCGCGCTCTTCACAGCAGCGGCCGTCACAGCTGTCGCCACAGCCGCCTACTGGTACTTCTTCGTACGCTCCACTGAGACGGTGGCCACCGAGCCACGCGCCGCCCAGGCCGTCGGCGCCAAGCGAGCCTCGCTGCCCGCCAACCTCCCCCGCACCGCCCCCTCACTCTCTCGCAGCCATCTCTAGCGAGCCTTCCTTCTTACCCGCGAAGTGTCGGCCCTCCTTCCGCATAATCGCGTGGGTCTTCTCTTCCTCGTCAAGAATGCCATCACCCAATCGCTTCTTGAACGTTGGAAGGTGCCCAACAGCATCGGCAAAGGAATCTACCGTGGTACCAATCACACGCCAAATTCAGCTTGATTGAGTCAACTGAAACAATGACTCTCAGACAGGCGGGGTAGGACGTACTTTGGAGTGCTTGGCGGCGTCCGGCTGGGCCTCCGAGAGCGCGATACGGCAGCGCTCCAGCCTCCGGTACAGGTTACGTGCTTCCTGTGTAATGACAGCCGAACGAACCTCATCCAGCTCTGCATAGAGGCGACGATAATGCACCGCCATCATATGCTCCATCTTCTTCAGACTATCCCTTGTCTCCTGTAGCTCAGAGTTCAAGGCCTCGAAACGCTCCCGTCGCTGGCGCTCCAACTGCGTCAAGCTACCTTCCAACTCGTTGATCTGGAAATTGAGGTCTTCCAGCGAGACATCGCTCTTACCAGAGACATCGCTCTTCGCCAAATTGAGATCGATGATCGCGTAGCGCAACGTGGATTCACGCTCGCGCAATTCGCGACGAATGTCCTCGAAGCGGTTCTCCGCAAGTTCGATCTGTGCAGCGAGCTGTGTCGCCTCCTCACGCACGTTCCGCAATTCTGTGTACTGCCCCAGCAGGTCTTTTGTCGCAGCGTCCTCATCCACCACTGTCTCGGCTAACTCAAATATCGTCTCGTAGAAGAGGCGTCGCAAACGTCCAGGAGACTCGGGCAAGGCCTCCTCTTCCTCCTCCTGGTCCTCCAAGACTTCCCACTCCCC
>JAFCZD010000813.1 GCA_019314525.1 Deltaproteobacteria bacterium | reverse complement strand
TCGAGAAAACCCGGGAGACCCGCCCGCTCGATCCGTTCCATGTCGTCCCGGTAGCGCATGGGCGTGGCCAGGTTGACCGCGCGCCGCATGAGAGAAACGGGTCTTCCACAATATCGCACGTCGGTGAAGTCGATCAACCCGTACCCGCCAACCGGAAGTTGGATGACATTGCCGAGGTGGATCCCACCGAACGCAATACCATCCTCGTGCAAGCTGTGGATGAAGCGGCCAAGGTCCGGGATGTCCACGCTGGCGGGAGTGGTCTTGAGAAGCTCGCGGATCGAGTGCCCCGGCAAGGCCCGGTAGGTGACCATCCGGATAGAACTGCCTTCGAGCCTGGCATGGTCGAGGACCTCGGGGGTGGCAACGAAACCTCCAAGGGGCTAGCGGATATCTTCATCAGCAACTTCTCCCCTAACGGCGACCACCGCTGGCAGAGGGTGCTGGGCGGCACTTTGAACGATGCTGCCCGCAACGTCGCGATAGACGACGATGGCAACACCACCCTTACCGGCGCCTTCTCTGACACCGTCAACTTTGGCGACGGCGATGTAACCTCCAAGGGAGGCCAGGACATCTTTCTGGTCAAGTTTGGTTGGTGACCCAGACCTCTTGGGGCCAAACATGCCCGCGATCCGAATTTATATCGTCCTCTTGAGGTGTCTGGAAATTCGCCAGTCGTTCCAATCAGTCGGCATATCTGTGGCGTAGAGCAATGGGTGTTATCATCGTCGACAATCGACGAGAGAGGGACAAGATGGCTCGTTCAGTCGCATGGATGATGATCTTGATGCTGCTCAGCTGTAGCGAAACGAAATTACGACGGCTAGGCGATAGCTGCCAACAGGATGAGGAATGTGTCTCTTCACGCTGTGATGAGCTGGTCTGTAAGGCAAACCCACCCGCAGCCGTGGGGGAACCCTGCTCACATGCGCTCGAGTGCGCGTCTGAACGGTGTGAAGTGCTTCTCGAGGGGAGTTACTGCGCCAAGGGTGAGCGCCCGATCGGAGCGGCATGTAGCCTCGACGCCCAATGCGAAAGTCTGCTCTGCGAGAGAGGCGTCTGTCAGGCGCAGAGCGTTGACAGCGGTGTAGATTCTTCGCCCCAAAGAGACAGCATCCCGACCCCCGACGCGGGGCCAGTCGACAGCGCCGTGGATTTTGGATCCGATGGGCCAAATCCCGACATCGTCGACGCGGGGCCAGTCGATGCCAGCGTGGATTCTGTAGCTGATGGCCCTAGCCTACCGCTCAACCAAATCTGGCAGAAGACTTTTGGCGGGCCCCTCTATGACAAGGGCGTTAGCGTGGTGGTGGACAGCAAAGGCAACATTTATCTGGCGGGGCAATTCTACGGCACGGTGAACCTGGGCGGTGGCAACGTGACCTCCCTGGGGCCCTCGGATATCTTCATTACGAGTTTCAGCGCTGATGGCACGCACCGCTGGCAGAAGGTTTTTGGTGGCACTTCATCGAGAAACGAGACCACCGGCATGGCGGTGGACATCAATGGCAATGTCACCATTATTGGGGATTTCTACGAAACGGCTGAATTGGCTGATGGCAACGTGACCGCCCAGGGGGGGTCCGATATCTTTATTTCCAGCTTCACCGAGAATGGCACCTACCGCTGGCAAAAGATTCTGGGCGGCAGCGGATTTGAGTACAGTCATGGTGTGGTGGTGGACAGCAGCGGCAGTGTTACCCTCACCGGATACCTCTTCACCACAGTTGACCTCGGCGGCGGTATCGTGACCCCCAAGGCGGGGGGAACCGACCTCTTCATCACCAGCTTCACCGTGGACGGCGAGCACCGTTGGCAGAAGGCCGTGGGTGGGACCACATCAGAACAAGCGAGGGACGTGGCGGTGGACACCAAAGGCAACGTGACCGTGGTTGGCAATATGTACGGCGCGGCTGACCTAGGGGGTGGCAGCGAGACCTCTTTTGCTGGGAACGCTGATATCTTCATTACCAGTTTTACCTCGGATGGTGTGCATCGCTGGCAAAGGGCTCTGGGCGGCTCCTCAAATGACTTTGCCTACGGTGTGGCAGCGGACAACAACGGTAATATCACCGTCACCGGGTACTTCACCGACATGGCTGAGCTAGGTAGCAGCGTCATCACATCCAGGGGGGTGAGCGACATCTTCGTCACCCATTTCACAGCGGACGGCACGCACCGCTGGCAAAAGGCTCTCGGCGGCACTTTCAGCGATGTTGGCACCAGCCTAGTGGTGGACGGTCAGGGCAATATCACCATCACCGGGTACTTCACCGACACGGCTGAGCTAGGCGGGGGCAGTGTGACCTCCCAAGGGTTGGCCGACATCTTTGTCACGGGCTTCACCAGCGATGGCGTGCACCGCTGGCAGAGGGCTCTGGGTGGCACCTCAACCGACCGCGGCAACAAGGTGGCTGTGGACAGCGAAGGCAATGTCATCATTGCGGGGACCTTCAAAGACACGGCTGACCTGGGCGGCAGCAGTGTGACCTCCATGGGGAACACAGACATTTTTCTCGTCAAGTTTGGATTGTGAGGGTCAAGCTTGAAGGAAGCGGCTGCACAGTCGATGCTTGGGATGTTCTCGACGCACTCGCCTTAGGGGCAGACCTCCACGAGTTTGAGGTCGCTCTTCGTGGCGTCGTGGTAGCTGATGTGGACCTTGC
>JAFCZD010000812.1 GCA_019314525.1 Deltaproteobacteria bacterium | reverse complement strand
GGCCTGGTCTACCGCCAGGTCCGTCAAGGTGTCGACAGTCGATGGGGACTCTGGCACGAGCTGCACGGCCAGTGGTGTTTTCTCCACAACCACAGCTGGCGGGGCTTCAGCAGGAGCCCCAGGAGCGGGAGCTCCAGGAGCGGCGACGCCACGCACGACCTTGGCCAAGCATTTGAAAGCGGGTATCGCCAAGGATCCAAGACCTACAGGGGGGGGCGGTTTATCGGCCATCAGCTCGTCCTATGCCCAAAGAGGGGTGTGTCACTCTTCAAGTGTATCACCGGATGCCGGTGATGGCGCCCCTCCGTCGACATTTAGGCGCTCGACGTTGGTGGGCTCGTCCAGGAGCAATGCCGTACGCTCGACGCGGCACTCTGCAGGGTCGAGTTCAAGGGCGAGCAGCACCTCTTCCGCCCGCCCATGCTGCCCCTCACGGGTGGCGAGCTGCATGGTGAGAGCGTCTCCAGAGGCCTCCACCTCGAGCGCTTCGATCAAGGGGCGAAGATTGTACGTTTTGCGGCGGCGCTCTCGTAGGAGTTCTTCCGTAGCCAGCAGAGCCTCAACGCGCGCCTGGAGCGTGTTGGCATCTACGGCACACTGATCGCTGTCCTCGTCTTTGAGCAGTTGAGCCCGGTAGCAGGCTGATGACAAGAGCATGGTGATGGTTGGCTCGCGGGCTGGGCGCGGGCTGGCATCGAAGAGCGAGAGGTCAGGGTGGGCAACGCGCTGCAAACGAGAGAGCAGCTCGCCAGCCTCGAGCTCCTCACTCAACCAGAGGTCTAAAAGCTCCACCTTGCTGGTCTGGCCTAGGGGCAGGGCGCTGGCGAAGATCAATCGGGGCCGTGGGTGGTAGCCTTGGGAGTGCCAGAGGGGGACCCTCGCCCTGCGCAGCATGCGCTCGATATTCTTTTGTAGATCGAGGTGCCCAATCCAGCGCATGGCCCCTGTCTTGGCGAAGCGGAGGCGATAGCGGTAACGCTCGGGAGCCGCGCTCATGAGTGTGTCTCCTGCGCTTCGGGCGCCACGAGGCCATTGTTTGGCTGTGGGCACTTCCAGGGCGTCGATGATGTCTGCTGAAGTGGCTTGAAGCGGCGTAGAATGCCACAGGCGTAACACTCGCTGGCGCAGTCCTCTCGTGTTTCTCCTGCGAGCCCGCGTTGATACTCCTCCGCCAATACCTTCTTTTCGACGCCTGCGTCGATGTGGTCCCAGGGTAGCGTCTCATCGAGCTCCCGTTGGCGGTGGCTATAATCATGGGGGTCGAGACCGTGCTGGGCGAAGGCTTGTTGCCAAAGATCGGGGCGAAAGTGCTCTTGCCAAGCATCAAAGCGCACGCCCAAGGCATAGGCTGTTTCGATCACATCAGCCAGGCGTCGGTCTCCACGGCTCAACTGGGCTTCGAGCATGGTCTCTTCAATGCCGCTCCAGCTGAGCTTGAAGGCGCGGTGTCGCAGACGCTGGCGCAACAGCGATTGCTTGGCGCGGATCTGCTCAGGGGTATCGCAGGGCACCCATTGAAAGGGCGTATGAGGCTTGGGCACAAAGGTGCCAACGCTGATGTTGACCTTGGCGCGTCCTCCCATAGCCGCTCGACCCTCGGCCAATACAGCGTGGCAGAGATCGGCGATGGCCTGGACGTCTTCGAGCTCTTCTCCGGGGTGGCCGATCATGAAGTAGAGCTTGATCGTGTGCCAGCCGTGCTCGAAGACCTCCCGTGCGGTGCGCACCACCTGCTCGGTGGAGACGGGCTTGTTGATGATCTTGCGGATGCGCTCACTGGCGGCTTCTGGGGCGAGGGTGAACCCGCCACGCCGCGAGGTGCCTGCTAGCGCCTGCATCAGCTCGATGGAGAAGGAGTCGATGCGCAGCGAGGGGAGCGAGATGTTGAGCTTCTGCTCTTCGAAGCGCTCTCGCAGGCGATTGACCAACTCGAGCACGTCGCTGTAGTCGGACGAGGAGAGAGAGAGCAAGCCTACCTCGGAAAAGCCGGTGCACTCGATGGCGTGCTCGATGGCTGTCACAATGTCATCTACGCTGCGCTCGCGGATGGGTCGTGTGACAAAACCGGCGTGGCAGAAGCGACAACCGCGAGAGCAGCCGCGCATGATCTCCACAGTGGCGCGATCGTGGATGGTCTCGAGGTTGGGCACGAGGTGGTTTCTGGGCGGCGGTGGCAAAGAGCCCACGACCCGCTTGCTGACGGGCAGAGGCGCGTCAGCCATGGCCTCCACGTGGGAGATGCGGCCATCATCGTGTTCTTGAACGCGGTAGAGGGAGGGCACATAGACGCCTTCGAGACGCGCCAGTTGGCGATGGAGGGTAGCGCGGTCCGCTCCGCTCTCGCGCCAGGCATGCGTTGCGCGCGCGATCTCCAGCAAGACCTCTTCCCCCTCTCCGATGGCGAAGGCGTCCACGAAGGCCCAGGTGGGCTCAGGGTTGAAAGTGGCGTGGCCACCGGCGATCACCAGTGGATGTGTGTTGTCGCGATCCTCCACCCGCAGCGGGATCTTCGAGAGGTCGAGGAGCGCCAGCAAATTGGAGTACACAGTGTCGTAAGGGAGGGAGACGGCAAGGATCTGGAAGTCGGCGATGGCGTGTTTGCTCTCCAACGAAAAGAGCGGCAGCTTGGCTTCGCGCATCAGCTGATCCATGTCTACCCAGGGCAGGTAGAC
>JAFCZD010000811.1 GCA_019314525.1 Deltaproteobacteria bacterium | reverse complement strand
GGTGGATCGCAACTTCGCGGCCGTCGATGGCGGCGCCACCAAGACCGAGAAGGTCACGGTACCTGAGAAGGCTACCGGCCCCTTGAAGCGCCTCAGCTACATCCCCGAAGCTGCAGATGATTTCTACAAGAAGGTCACGGCGACGATCATCGCTGGCAAAGGCGACTCACTGCCTGTGAGCTCCTTCTTGCCCGATGGCACCTTTCCCCGCTCCATCGCGGAGAATATCCCGATCTGGGACGCAGAGGTTTGCATCGATTGTGCCGTCTGCTCGCTGGTCTGCCCCCACTCGGCGATCCGCATGAAGGTCTTCCAGAAGGACGACATCGCCAAGGCCCCCGAGGCCTTTGCCTCCAAGCTCTGGAAGGGCAAAGAGCACCCCGAGGGCACGCTGATGACGATCCAGGTCGCGCCCGACGATTGCACCGGCTGCGGCGTCTGCGTCGACGTCTGCCTGGGCAAGAACAAGCAGGTGGCCAAGCGCAAGGCGATCAATATGGAGCCCAAGCTCGAACACCTCGAGCGTGAGCGCACCAACTGGAACTTCTTCCTCACATTGGCTGAGTTCGACCGCACCAAGGTCGACATGGGCAACATGAAGTCCAACCAGCTGCTCGAGTCCACCTTCGAGTTCTCTGGCGCTTGTGCAGGCTGTGGCGAGACGCCCTACGTCAAGCTCATCAGCCAGCTCTTTGGCGACCGCATGCTGGTGGCCAACGCCACGGGTTGCTCGTCGATCTATGGCGCCAACCTGCCCACGACGCCTTGGGCTCCAACAAAATCTGGCCGTGGCCCCACCTGGAATAACTCGCTCTTCGAGGACAACGCCGAGTTCGGCCTCGGCATGCGGCTAGCCCTCGACGCCCAGCGCACACAGGCCTTCAAGTTCCTCCAGAAGCTCTCTGGCAAGGTCGGCGACACGCTCGTGAGCGAGTTGATGACGGCCGAGCAGAACAACGAGACCGACTACAAGGTGCAGCGCGAGCGCGTAGCTGCCCTCAAGTCCAAGCTCGAAGCAGATACATCCGAGGACGCTCGCAGCTTGATGGCTATCGCCGACTCGCTGGTGGATCGCAGCGTCTGGATCGTCGGCGGCGACGGCTGGGCCTATGACATCGGCTTTGGCGGCCTCGACCATGTGCTCGCCTCAGGGCGTAACGTCAACTGTCTCGTCCTCGACACCGAGGTCTACTCGAACACTGGTGGCCAAGCCTCCAAGGCAACGCCACGGGCCGCCATCGCGAAATTCGCCGCCGGCGGCAAACCCACTGGCAAAAAAGACTTGGGCATGATCGCCATGGCTTATGGCAATGTCTATGTTGCGCAGATCGCCATGGGCGCCAACCAGCGCCAAACTACGCGCGCTCTGCTCGAAGCCGAGGCCTACGACGGACCGTCGTTGATCATCGCCTACTCGACGTGCATCGCCCATGGCATCAACATGCTCTACTCCCAATCACATATGAAAGAGGCCGTGCAGAGCGGGTTCTGGCCCCTCTACCGCTTCATGCCCCATCACAAGGCAGAAGGCGCCCCCTTCCAGCTCGACTCCCGCAAGCCTAAGGTCGCCTTCAAGGACTTTGCGATGAAGGAAGCGCGCTTCGCGATGCTGGCCCGCACACGACCCGAGGAGGCAGAACGTCTCTTCGATCTCGCCCAACAGGATATCAACGAACGCTGGCGTCTCTATGAGCAGCTGGCTGGTGTGGAGCGCGCAGTACCGCGCGTGTCGGAAGGAGAGGTGTAAGTGTGAGCGTTGATCTAAAAACCCGCTATCTGGGAATGGAGCTAAAAAACCCGCTCATCGCCGGCCCAACGCCGCTGACGGGGCACGTGGATAAGCTCAAAGAGCTGGAAGAAGCTGGGGTGGCCGCTGTCTGTCTGCCCTCTCTCTTCGAGGAGCAAATCCACCATGACGAGGCCGAGGCTGCCAAGTTAGCTGAGCAAGCCGAGGGCTTCGCGGAGGCGGCGAGCTTCTTCCCCGAAATGCAGATCTACAACACAGGGCCCGACAAATACCTGGAGACGGTCAAAGAGGCCAAAGCAGCGCTGAAGATCCCTGTCTTCGCCAGCCTCAACGGCTACACAGCGGGTGGTTGGGTTCGTTACGCCAAGATGATGCAAGATGCTGGGGCTGACGCCCTCGAGCTCAACGTCTATGACGTGCCTACCCAAGTGGATGCATCCGCAGCAGACATCGAGAGTCGATGCCTGAAGTTGGTCTCCAACGTCAAAGAGGCGATCTCGATCCCGCTAGCGGTGAAGATCAGCCCCTTTTTCAGCTCTTTGGTGAATATGTCGAAGAGCCTCAAAGAGGCAGGCGCTGATGGCCTGATCTGCTTCAACCGCTTCATGCAGCCCGACATCAATCTGGATGAGATGAAAATCGAGCCCAGCATCGAGCTCTCTCAGTCTGCAGAGCTGCGCCTCCCCTTGCGCTGGATCGGCATCCTCAAGGGCCGCGTCGAGCTCTCTTTGGGCGGCACCTGTGGCGTGCACACCAACAACGATGTGGTGAAGCTGCTGCTCGCCGGTTCTGATGCTGTAATGCTAGCGTCGTCAATCCTGCGCCACGGCACAGGCTATCCTTCGATGCTCTTGGCGAGCCTGAGCGACTGGATGGAGAAGAACGACTACGCCTCCATCGAGCAGCTCAAGGGCTCCATGAGCCAACTCAACAGCGCTGAGCCCGAAAAATACGAGCGTGCCAACTACATGAAGGCCCTGGTGAACTACACCACCACCAACAAGTAGCGCTCCCTTGATGTAAACTCTAAGAGATGTCTCTTTTGGGTCGTTCATCCTTCGTCATGCTCGCCCTTGGCCTGATCTTGATCAGCGGGGGCTGCCACTGGATCGCGAGCTACGATCCGGCCGCTGCACCTCTGCCGGATGCGCAGGTTCACGACACCCAGGTTCATGACGCCCAGGTTCATGACGCCCAAAGCAGCGACGCGACAGCGACCGTCAGCATCCCATGGGCCCAAGCCCTTGGTGGCCCTGGCTTGGTTCAAAGCCCCCTTGTCGCCGTGGATCCCAGTGGCAAGATCATCGTCGCCCTGACCTTCGAGGGCACCATCGATGCTGGGGACGGGGAGCTTGTGAAGAGCCTGGGCCAGACAGACATCCTCCTCGTCGCTTATGACCAAAATGGAACTCTTAGCTGGAAAAAGCGCTTTGGCGATCTGGCCCGGCAGCAGGCCAAGGCTCTAGGTACGAGCGAAGATGGAACGATCGTTCTTGCAGGCAATATCAGAGGAGATGTC
>JAFCZD010000810.1 GCA_019314525.1 Deltaproteobacteria bacterium | reverse complement strand
AGTTGGTGCTGCGTCACCCACTTTCCACCCTTGCGCAGCAAAAGCGCGCCATCCGCTGTGAGTGCGTAGAGGTGATCCACATCTGGCCCCTCGATATCGATCACCCTTTCTGCACTCAGGTCGCGCTCAGAAGGCTCGAAGGTCAACGTCTTGCCGTCCCAATGCGCAATGCCAAGAGCGTGGGCAGCCAGCCAGGTCTGCCCTGTGGCCAAAGAGCGCAGCGCGGTCGCTGTGTGAGTGACGCCAAGGGGCGCGAGGGCATCGAGAGGGCCTGCAAACAGCCCATAGCTTGTGAGGCTTGCTGCGAAGAGCTGTCCAGCGGGATCGAACTCCAAACTGTCCTCTTGGCGAGCGAAGCGGAAGGAAAGCGCTTGGGGTGAAGCGCCAAGACAGAAGAGTGAACCCACGCATCCGACGCAAGGCATGCCGGAGGGAGCCAACGCAAGGGCCATGCAGTAGCCTACAGGTGCTCGCCAAGAGTGAATCAGCACGTTTGCGCCGCTGAGGGTAAAGGAGCGCCCGTAGAAGCCGACTCCCAAAGTTTGCGGCGCGGTCCCACTACTCAGCGCCCGTAGGTAGGGGGCGTCAAACTCCTTGAAGGTGGAGCCGTCAAAGAATATGCCGCCATTCTGGCGATAGGCATAGAAGGTCGTCGCCGTTAACTGGGCGATTCCTAGAAAATTGCTATCCGCTGATTGGTGCACCTGAGAGCAGCTTGTGCCGTCGTAGAGCAATATCTCGCCGTCAGAGCGCAAGAGATAGGCTTTGCTGGCTGAGATCGCGTGGATGCCCTGGATTTTCGCGCCGACGGCGCAGGGAAGACGAGCCCAAACCCCTTGATAGCGACGATAGGCTTCACCATCCATCGTGCCCAGAAAGAGCGCATCGGAGTTCCCTCTAGCGCATCTGTGTGCAGCAGCGGTGCCAAATCCGGCGCGTTCATCGAACATCGACGCCATCTTGGAGAAATGGCTCGAGGTCTACTGCGGAACATGGCCCGATGGTTCCTTCCCAAAGGCGTAGGGCCTTCAGGGCGGTGCCGTCGATCACGAGACGAAGTTTTTGTTGCGGTGCCTCCATAGCGAGACGAGCCAACGCCCGCGCACACTCGCCCCATCGACCGTCCGGCAACATCATCGGCACACTCGAGGCAGCGCTCAACACGAGTTCAATCCGCAAGGCGCTGCAGCGACGGCGCGAGTATGTGCCCCGGACAGGCCGTCTTAGCGTCTCATCGCGGCAGAATGCGAGCTGGACGTTCCGCACCCCGCCAGCATGAAGCGCCAACAGAAACTCGCGCGCTCTCGCCGTGGGTAGCCGCGCGTCGCTGACGAAAACGGGAATGCCTTGAGCTAACGAAGATTGCCACAAGTTGTTTTCGATGTCGGAGGGTTTGCCTGGAGTCTCATCAACAACGAATACGGGGCCAAGACCCACCGGTTCGAGACGAAGGCCGCGAGGCGACGGGGCCAAAATCGAGCGGGGTACCCGACCTGTGAGGGCGTCAGGCAAAACAAGTGGCTCGAGGTTCTCCGCACGATAGGGCGCAATGGCCAACAACAAGAGCGCAGCCGCAAAGAAGAACGCGGATGCCACGGCACCATAGGGTCGTGCATCGAAACCAAGCGACCCCTTTCGTCGTATACGACGAAGAAAGAAGAGCGTGATAACGAGCAGCACAAGAAACGAGAGCCAGAACCCCAACTCGAGCCAGCGTACGGCTCTACCTATCTCGGCAATCCGACTCAGAACCCGCTCGAACCAACTTAAAGAACAGTAACAACACGTGGTCCAGCGGAAGCGTTCTACCGTGTGCCAGGCCATCACAAGCAAGGGGCCGAGCAACAGAACGCTGCACGCAGCAACGCCAAGGGCTGCTTTCCAGGGCGAGCGGCCCTGACGGCCGTGCCAGAGAGCCACAAGCCCCATGGCGGACAAAGGCAGAACACAGCCAAGAAAGAGCAGCAGGAGAAGCACGTTTGTCAACTGACGCGAGGAGCCAGCCAGCCAGCGCCCCAGCTTGCCTGCGTCAAGCTCTCCGATGATGATGCCGTGGGCCTGATAAATCTCCCAGCCCAAGGTCCCAACCACAAAAACCAGCGCTACCAGCAGCGAAACCTCCGGAAGCCAACCACACGAAGGCTTCGGCGCAGAACGCGCTACATGATGCTTCAGTCGTCGTCGCCGCCTCCAAGCGAAGGCAAGGGCCATGACGGTGGTCAGAGCGAAGACCGTCATCGCGCAAAAGACGGCTGGCGAGCGGTACACCACCTCAGCAAGCTCAGCCAACATCAGTACAACCAACCCTGCATGAAGCCGAGATAGTGACGGAAGCTGAAGAGAATTGCGCCCATCAAACTGGCAGCGCTGAGAACCAAGACGGTTGCCCAAAGGCGTTGGGATCTATCTTCCATTCCCCTTAGGGTTTGCTCGATACTGAGAGTTCCATCCCACGCCCCATGGTGATGAAAAACTGAGCCAACAAACGCTGTCTTGGCACAAAGATCACCGTGGCTTCCCTGACCTCACGACCAACTTGCTTATATGATCCGTACACTCATGCTCATGGTCTGGCTTGCCAGTACGGTCACCGCCTGCGCTCGACTTGGCTTCGACCCTGCCAAACGCGACGCAGGAGCGATGGATGGGGCGACCGAGGACTCAGCAACCGTGGACGGAGCGATGGACGGGGCGACCGTGGACGGGGCGACCGTGGACGGGGCGACCGTGGACGGGGCGACCGTGGACGGGGCAACCGTGGACGGGGCAACCGTGGACGGGGCACCAGCCGACGGAGATACGCAGGACGCCTCGACAGTTGCAGACGCGACCCAAGACGCGCCAACACCTATGGACGCGACCCAAGACGCGCCAGCAGCTGTCGATGCACCCACTGATAACACTGTTGATACGCAGGTCGACCGCGGGCTACCAGATGCCCCACCGCCGGATCTGAATCCACCAACGCTGCCCGCCTCTGCCCAAGCCCGCTCTCCAGTCAACGGCTTCACCACCGGGAGCATTCATGTGCCCTTGGTAGCGTCCATCGTCGACCATCCGCTGCGCCCCAAGCTAACGTGGGAGCCTGCTGCAGGGGCGACCACCTACCAGATCCAGATGACCTCCGAGTGCGCCACCGCGAGCTTTCGTAGCTGCGCGTTTACGGCGACGATGGTGGACGAGCAAACGGCAAACACAGCCTACCAACCCGAGGGGGCGCTGCCCATCCGTACTGCAGCCCCCGTGGGACGGCGCTACTACTGGCGGGTACGTGCGTGCAACTCCGCGGGTTGCTCCGCGTTCACAGCTGTGCGTTATCTCGACGTGGGACGCCATTCCGATGACTTCAACGGCGATGGCTATGCTGACGTCGTCATCGTCGCCCCCTACCAGGACAACCCACAGTCCGATGAGGGCACCGCCTATGTTTACCTCGGCTCGGCTACAGGCCCCGCGGCGTCGCCCGATATCACTCTAGACAACCCCCTTGACCAAGTCGGTGGCACCTTTGGTACCTCGGTGGCGAGCGTGGGCGATGTTAATGGCGACGGCTTCGCCGACCTCATGGTGGGCGCGTCTTTCCAGGACCACCCCGCATCCGATGAGGGCACCGCCTATGTCTACCTCGGTTCCGCCACAGGCCCCGCGACGTCCCCCGATATCTCCTTCGATAACCCCCTCGACCAAGCGGGTGGGCGCTTCGG
>JAFCZD010000809.1 GCA_019314525.1 Deltaproteobacteria bacterium | reverse complement strand
ACCCGAGCGCCTGGCCGTAGCCCTGGGCGCACCTATGTTAGTCGACGAAGGGCTGGCCCGAGCCACCGGGCTGGTTGAGCACTACCGTGGGCGCGATTCTGCGCGACGCCATCAACACGAACGGGTTGGGGCGCTTTTCAAAAACCCTGGGTCAACCGGGGTGGCGGCGGTCGGTGGTGCAAACCGTGACACGCCTGGAAGAGGCCGAGATTGACCCCCAACACTTGCGCGATGCCGCCAAGGACGGGCACGAGGAGCGGCTGGAGCTCCTGGCGGGCATCCTGGACTCGGTTCAGCAGGCGCGCGTAACCCAGAATCTCTTTGCGACGGCCGCTGTTTGCGAGGCGGCCAAATCTTTTTTTGCGAGTGGTCGTGACGCGCCAGCGGCCCGCCCACGAGGCGCGGTGCTCCTGGGGGATCGGATCCTCAGCCCGTGTGTCTTCAAATTGTTGCTAACCTGGCTGAACGAACGTCCCGTCGCCTGTGTGGCGCTGCCGCCTCTCGCGTCGCTTCCCCCTGCGCCCTTCAGCTTGCGCTTGGTAGCAACCTCGGCGGAAGTGATCCCGTGCGCGCCGCCTCTCGCACCTGGACTAGCTGCTCTGCAACGATCCTTGTTCCGCACGCCCGACGCGCCTGCCCCACGAGATGACAGCGTGCTCCTCGTGCAGACCCCCGACGAGGTACGCGATGTGTCTGAGGCAGCGAGAGAGGTGCAGCGTGCCGTCGCCGAAGGCGTGCCGCTCGACGAAATCGCAATCACCTTGCCGGGCAACGAGCAGGCGGAGCCGCTGGCTCGCTCCCTGCGTTTGGCCGGCATCCCCGCACGCTGGCTCGTAGGGCCGCCCCTCGCTCATACATCCCCCGCGCGGCTCCTGCTGCTTCTTCTAGAGATGGCTGACGGCCAGTGCGACCTCCACGCTTGGTACGAGCTCCTGCGGGATCCCGCCCTGCGACTGCGGGCGCGGTTAGGCGCCAGCGGAACCACAGGGCGTGGGCGGTGGCGCCGTATCCTGGCACGCTGCGGGGCCGTGCGCGGCCCAAGCCTGCCGGGGGCCCTGCGTGCCTGGCTCCACGCGCAAGACGATGACGCTGCCATTGACCACGCGGCGGGGAGTGCCCTCTTGAGCGCGGTCACCGAGCTAGGCACGGTCCTCGAGACTCTGCGTGGGCCTGGAGCTCTCGGCCAGCACGGGACACGCTGGCGGGAAGTAGTGCGACTTTGGATCCGCAAGAGCAAAGAAAGCGCGCAACTCGACGCTCTTCTTAGTAGTTGGGGCCGCAGCGGCGCAGGGCCGTCCCTGTCCCTCGCCGAGGCCATCGCAGAGCTGCGTGACGCCACCTTGGCAACCACCCTGCTCCGTGGGCGTCTCGGGGATCGCAGCGTCCTCGTGGCCTCACCCATGGCGCTGCTCGGCGGCGCTTTTCGCCGTGTGCTGGTCACTGGGCTGGCCCACAAGCGCTTCCCCGCCGAACCGTCCGAGGACGCCCTCCTCACCGACCCGCTCATCGAGCACCTGATCGAAACCATCGACGCTCCGCTCTTGACTAGTCACCACAAACGCGACCAGGAGCGCCGCCGTTTCGCAGCTGCCGTGTCGGCATGTACGGAGCGCCTGTACCTCTCCACGCCTCGCTTCGAGATGTTGGAGGGGCGCCCGATCCTGTCGGGGGGGCTAATCTTGGAGACCCTCGGAGCGTTGCTCGGTCGACGTGCGCGCTACGGAGATCTAGGCGCCCACGCCCAGCGCCGAGGCAGTCGTGCCCGGACCTACCCGGACACGCCTGAGGTCGCCATCGGCGCAGTGGAGCATCTGATAACCCGCGCAGTCACAGGCGACGCCGCCGCGATTCTGCCCCACCTGGCTACCCATCCCGCTTCTCGGCGTTTGCTACAATTGCATCGCTCCCTCGACAAAGAGGACCTCGACGCCTGGACAGGCCTCGTTGATCCCGAAGTGCTCGCCTGCCCGGGCCTGGACGGAGCGCCAATTCCGGCGAGTGACTTGGTCCGGCTCGTGAGCGATCCACACACCTTCTTCTTCAAGGTTGTGCTGGGCGCATACGAGCCAGTGAGGCTGCCGCGCGGCTACGACCCTACCGAGCCCTACATCTTTCGACGGCTGATCATCGAAGCGGCTCGCGCTGCTTGCGAGGCCAAGGACTTCGCCGAAGGGTTCGAGGACGCCGTCGAAGATGCCCTCGCCCTTGCCATTGAGCACAAACCCGAGGTGCCGGAGCAACGCGTCGACGCGGCTCGACATCAGGCCACTCTGTTTTTGAAGGAGCTCCTATCCACCGTCGAGCCACCTAGTGGACGCGCTGCCGAGGGTGAGCCCCAAAAAATCTTCGACGAGCTACCCTGGGTCCTAGATGGGCAGCACGGACTAACCGATGGGGAGACGCCTTTCGAAATTGACAAAGAAGCACCAGCGCAGGCCAGGAAATGGCTGAACGAAAAGCTGGCCCTAATCCTCCACGCCATCACAGCTGGCGCGGACGAGGTTGGTGCCCTTGGTGTGGATACTAAGAAGTACAACCGGATCTCCATCGACAAACTCAAAGCTGGGGCTCATGATCGCGTGGAGCACGCGACGGTGCTGGCTCGGGAGGGCCTCTATCCAGCCTCGCGAGGCAGCCCCTTCGCCCTGCAGGGGGAGGAACAAGAATGACCCT
>JAFCZD010000808.1 GCA_019314525.1 Deltaproteobacteria bacterium | reverse complement strand
CCTCCGCGTGGGCCTCATCGCTCAGCCACGCTGGGACGACCCCAGCGACGTGATGCGCCTGGGCCGACCGCGGCTCTTTGCCGGCGTCACGGCAGGCAACCTGGATTCGATGCTCAACAAGCTCACGGCGCAGCGCATGGTGCGTGCGGACGACGCCTACTCGCCCGGTGGCAAAACAAGCATGCGCCCCAATCGAGCCAGCATCGTCTACACCAACGTGCTACGCCAAGCCTTCGAAGGGCTGCCTATCGTGCTCGGTGGCATTGAGGCTTCTTTGCGGCGCATCGCTCACTACGATTATTGGAGCGACAAAGTCCGCCGATCAATCCTCCTCGACGCCAAAGCCGACCTGCTGATCTTCGGTATGGCCGAAGGGCCTGTGTATGAACTCGCCCGACGCCTCGACGCCGGAGAGCCCCTAGAGCGCCTGCGCGATATTCGTGGCACGGCCTTTTCACTCGGCAAGGGGCAGTGGGAATCCATCGAGGCGTCCACCCAGGTCTCCGACGGCAAAACCGTGCGCCTCCCCTCTTATGAAGAAGTGCGTGATGACAAACGCGCCTTCTCGCGGATGTCACGCCTCTTTCAACGCGAGACCAACGCCCACAACGCACGCCCTCTCTTGCAAGCTCATGGCGCTCAAGCCGTCTACTACAACCCGCCTGCGCTGCCGCTAGACACCACACAGATGGACGCGCTCTACGACCTGCCCTTCCTGCGTCGCGCCCATTTTTCGTATGATGAAAAAATCCCAGCCTTTGAGACGGTGAAACACTCCATCGTCACCATGCGTGGCTGTTTTGGGGGGTGCACCTTCTGCTCCATCACCGAGCACGAGGGGCGAATCATTCAATCGCGCTCCACCCAGAGCGTGCTGCGCGAGGTCCGCGCCCTGCGGCGCATGCGAGACTTCCACGGCACCATCACCGACCTCGGCGGGCCCACAGCGAATATGTACCAGATGCGCTGCCGTAAGCCTGAGGTCGAACGCGTATGTCGACGCCTCTCGTGCATCTACCCGGAGATTTGCAAGAACCTCAACACCGACCACGGGCCGCTGATCGCGCTCTTGCGCGATGTACGCGATGAGGAGGGCGTGAAGAACGTCTTCATCGCCAGCGGCATCCGCTACGACCTCGCCGAGCGCTCACCGCAGTTCATCGAAGCGCTGGCGGCACACCACACCGGCGGGCAGCTCTCCGTCGCCCCCGAGCACGTCGAGGACGAGGTGCTGAGCAAAATGAAGAAGCCAGGCGTGAAGAGCTACGAGCGCTTCGCTGAGCGTTTTGCCTGCGCCAGCGCCAAAGCAGGCAAGGAGCAATACCTCGTGCCCTATTACATCTCGGGGCATCCAGGTTCGACGTTGAAGACGATGATCTCCCTGGCGCGCTATCTAAAAAGGCGCGGCATCCGCCCGCGGCAAGTGCAGGATTTCATCCCCACGCCCATGTCCATGGCCACCAGCATGTACCACACGGGCCTCGACCCCCTCGCCAACGACGCGCCGGTCTACGTGGCGCGCGACCTGCGCGAAAAGAAGCTACAGAAGGCGCTGCTGATGTATTGGAACGAGGCCCAACAAGGGCTGGCTCGCGAGGCGCTGAGCAAAGCCAAACGCCAAGATCTCATCGGTCGCGCCCCCCACTGCCTGGTGCCACCTTCGCAGGGGCGGCGTTAGGAAGCGCTCAGAACGTGTCGCGAGGTGGCGTCGGTTGACGACCTCTTGGCTGCCTTCTTTGTGCTCTGCGCTTTGCAGGGTGCTGGCGCTCAATGTCTCGCTTCATCGCCTTGAGCAGCGTCTTCGCCAAATCTTTGGCGTCGTTGCTCTTGAAGAGCTTCTCGAGGCCATCGACCATCAACTTGTCCACGCGTTTTTGTAGCGCTGGGTCCATGGTATGGCTGCGCCCGGATGGCGGCCGTGGAGTTGTGGGGCGGGGCTGCATCTTGCCCAGCTGCCCCAAGATCTTACCGAAGGCGTCCAGGGGGTTGTTTGGTGCCGCCGTGGCGGGCCCACGCTCAGCGCCTAGGTGGGCGAGGCGTCGCTCGAGTTGTTCGTTCTTCTTCTCCAGGCTCTCGAGGCGCTTTTCCAGCGCGGCGATCTTCTTTTCGCTTTCGAGGTTGCAAGCGCCAACGAACACAGAGACTGGCAGCACCAGAATGAGGACGCGAGAGATCTGGATGGTTGATGCACGCATGGTCACCTCTAAGTCAGCTGGTCGAAAGTACTCTTTGCTACGCAGTATCGCCTCAAAGCTTCCACTCAGACTCAGAAGCCAGACACGACTGGGTAGGTAGACGTAAGCAAAAACCTACCACCACCGTGCCACTTGCTGAGCTACCACACCTATCGATGAAAGATCTCTCATTGTTGGGAATCAATCGCTTGTGCCCAACGTTCTTTACTTTGGGATGAGGATAGACTACGCACATTCACCGCACGATTCTCGGCACTTACCCCTCGGCCTCGCGTTTCAACGCTTGGCGACGCTCTCACGGATCGCTCCAATATTGCCGTTGGGCAGGAATCTTCCCAAGAAGTTCACGTATCAGGAGTCTGCAAACGCCACATGCGAGGTGCTTAGATGATGTTGAAACGAAAGACGCGGCCCAAGGCTGCGCCTCTGCCCGCCAGTCGCCGTGATGCTCTGGGGCGCTACCTCACCTCTGTGGCCAACCTGCCGCTGCTCACGCGTGAGGGTGAAATCGAGCTCGCCCAACGAATGGAGCGTGCGCTGAAGCGCTTGGTCTGTGCGCTCGCGAGTTCACCTTTGGCCGTGGACGAGACGATCGATCTCTGTCGTCGCGTGCAAGTGCGCAGCATCGACGCCCAGCGGCTCCTGTGCAACGCGCCAACCCCAGCGCAAATCGCCTCCATCAGCGCTCGACTGGGGCGCATCCAGCGTGAACGCGGCCCGCTGCTGAGCAATCTGGGCAGCAAGCGTCTGGGGAAAGCAGCCAAACAGGCGCTCTTGAAGAGAATCTCCAGGCAGAATACGCAAGCGAGCGAGCGCATGGAGTGCCTTGGCGTCGAGACCCACGCCCTAGGCGATATCGCCCGCAAGGTGCTGCAGCTCGCTGAGCGCGCTCGGCGCATCGATCCCGAGCTCGAGGAGCTCGCCGCGCGTGTCGAGCGGCGCAAACGTCGCCATGGTGCACAACTCCCGAGCAGCACGCGAGCACGCCGCGCGGCGGTGGCCGACAATGAGCACCTCGCGCAAATCCGCGCCAAACTCGAAAATATCAGGGAGTCCGCTGGGCAACCCTTGTGGGCGCTGAAGAGCACGGCTGACGAAATCCAATCATCGCTCTCCGACGGTCGCCGAGCGCGAGCAGGCCTCATCGAGAGCAACGTACGCCTGGTGGTCTCCATCGCGCGCCGCTACGAAAACCGCGGATTGCCCCTGGTCGACTTGGTGCAAGAGGGCAACATCGGCCTGATGCGCGCCGTAGAAAAATTCGACTACACCTTGGGATACAAATTCTCCACCTACGCCACCTGGTGGATCCGCCAATCGGTGAGCCGCGCGCTCTCCGACCAGGGGCGCACCATCCGCGTGCCCGTGCATATGGCCGAAACCCAGCAGCGCGTCGCGCGCACATCGGCCCGCCTGGTTCACGACCTCGGACGGCACCCCAAAGCGGAGGAGATCGCTGTGGCCGCCGATCTGCCCCTCGACCGGGTAGAGCTGGCCATGCGGGCCAACCTCATGCCGGTCTCTCTCGACCGCCCCATCGGCGAGGACGGCGAAGGACGGCTCGGGGACATGTTGATGGACACCTCCATCCCCGACGCCCACAGCGTGGCGCGTGGCGGCGAGCGCGCCATCAGCGTGCGGCGCGCCCTCGCGACCCTCACCAACCGCGAGGAAAAGATCCTGCGCCTGCGCTACGGCTTCGGAGGGTGTGACACCCACACCCTCGAAGAGGTGGGATCGATCATTGGTGTCACCCGCGAACGCATCCGTCAGATCGAAGCCAAGGCTCTTGGCACCTTGCGGCGACGCACTGAGCTGAGCATGTAGGGCGCTCTTAAGAGCAAGAGCCAACAGTTGCGCATATCCTTTAGGATAGCGACGCTGGCAGGCGCAGCCAAAAGAGATAAGATGACCGCGAAAGCCCGCGTTTGGTATACTGCACAAGGATGCATCGTCTCCTAACATCGACCATCGTCGCTTCTGCGCTGCTCGCTCTTGGCTGCAGCCGGGGCGGCTTCAGCGGCGAGACCACCAGGGACTTTGGTGGCGACATTCCCGCCAGCGAGACCACAGTGGACTCGGGTGCTGACCTTTCCAGCGTCATAGACACCTCCGGCTCCTGTGAGCCCGTGGGTTGTGCGTCGAAGTTCTGTTTCGAGGGTCGATGCGACGTGCCCGCCACATGTCTTGAGATCGCGGGCACACCTCTCAACACGGGAGACGGCATCTACGAGGTTGATGTTGATCGCTTGGCTGGCCCAAAAAGCCCCTTTCAGGTGCGCTGCGATATGAGCGATGGCGGATGGACTCAGGTCGCCTTCGAAGCCTCAGGTGCTGGGGGCTATCGCATCCAAGGAGCGCTGCCATACCTTGGCGTTGAGAGCGGCTCGCCCGAGGCCATCGCCAAACAGGAGGCTCCTGGCATCTTGGGAGTTCTTTTTGCCGGAAGGTACACACAGGTGAAGGTTCTCTGGGGAGAGGAGCAGATCGTCTTTTCTCCCAGCAAGGAGATCTTCCTCGACCAGGTCGACCTCGCCATACCTCTCACAGACCTGACCTCCAGCGACGCGGTCTTCAACGGCTGGATCTCGGGCGGCGGCGGAGCCATCTTCTGCCGCGCCAGCAAGGCCTTTGA
>JAFCZD010000807.1 GCA_019314525.1 Deltaproteobacteria bacterium | reverse complement strand
CCCTCCCCACAAAGGTGGCAATGGGCCGCTCTTTTGCGCCGAGTATTCAAAATTGACGTCGAGAGCTGCCCCAAGTGCGAGGGCACGTTGAAGCTCGTGGCGATGATCACCGAGCGGCATCCAACCACCAGTCAGATGATTCTTTTGGGTGCAGCATCTCACTCGTGGGCGACACTCTGGCCATAGGAGCAGATGGAGAGGACAGCGGCGCCACGGGCGTGGACGGTGATGAGACCGACGAGAGCGCGAGCAGGAGCGGTGCCGTCTACATCTTTACGCGCACGGGCACCGTTTGGAACGCCATAGCATTTCGCTCTCAGGAGGTCGCCTCGCGGTGGGGGCGACCGGAGGCAGCGGCACCACCTATATCATCCGCTAACGACTCATTGAGTTCGTTTGCACCAAGGAGTGAGCCCATTGTATTCTTAGGCTTATGGGTTTGCGTTTGTCTTTCTGTTTTCGCCATGGGGGGCGGCCCCAAAGCTGTCACAGGCTCTTGCTAATAGCGACCATGCCCTTCCTGATGAGTGCGTGTGTTCGAGTGGGTTTCGGTGAGTCTGCCAATGATGGCGTTGCCGAAGTCCATCAAAGGTTGGACCTCCCTCATTCTCATGAGGTGTCGGCGAGTGATGGGGAGCTTGATCACCTGGGCACCGTCGACCTGGGCACCGTTGACCTGGGCACCGTCGACCTGGGCACCGTCGACCTGGGCACCGTCGACCTGGGCACCGTCGACCTGGGCACCGTCGATGGGAGTCGTGATCAAAGTGCTCATGACACAGTCGCCGTCGACAGCGCGCCGGAGGCGTGCATACCCCATTGCACAAACCAGCCCTGCGGTGCAGATGATGGATGTGGCAGCGCATGTCAGGCTGGCTGCATCACCGACATGGTCCATGGTTGGTCTGCGCGCTTCGGCAACGCTCTAGCTGACAAATATTGTCAGGTGGCGATAGACCCTAGCGGCAACATCATCATCACAGGCACCTTTCAAGGCACCATAGATTTCGGAGGGGCGCCGCTGATCAGCGCAGGAGAGACAGACATCTTTGTGGTGAGCTACGACTCGAGTGGGGTCTACCGCTGGTCCAAGCGCTTGGGTAGCCCTCTCAGAGAGTTGACGCCTTACGTTGTGGCGGACGCCAACGGTCACGTGACCGTTGCGGGCTCCTTCCAAGGGACTGTGGACTTCGGTGGAGGTGCGCTGACAAGCGCGGGCAGTTACGATGTCTTCGTGGCGAGCTATGACTCGAATGGCGTGCACCGCTGGTCCAAGCAATTGGGTGCTTCGCCTGCTGAGGGGGTACACCAAATCATGATAGATAGCGCGGACAGCGTTATCATCCTCGGCTACTTCTCGAGCAGCATAGACTTAGGTGGGAGCTTGCTCTCCACCGCCGGTAACGACGATATCTTCATCGCTAGTTACGACTCGAATGGCGTGCATCGCTGGTCGAAGAGTATTGGCGGCCCTCTATGGGATCACTCTTGGGGTGGCGTCGTCGATGCCAACGACAACGTTCTAGTCACGGGTGGCTTTCAAGGCGCGGTGGACTTCGGGGGTGGCTCACTAACAAGCGCGGGCGGGTACGACATCTTCTTGGCAAGTTATACCTCTACGGGTGTACACCGCTGGTCCAAGGGCTTTGGTAGCGTTTCGCATGACCTAGGCAACGCCCTCGCAGCACATGGTGGAAACATCACATTCACGGGGTCTTTTGGGGGCACCATAACTTTGGGTGGAGCTTCCCTGACCGCCCAAGGGTCGTCTGACGCCTTCCTCGCAAGCTACGATTCCGATGGCATTCATCGCTGGTCCATGAACTTCGGGGTTTCTTCTTACGCCAACGGCGCAGGGGTCGCTGTGGATGCCAACGGCAACGCCATCGTCACGGGAAGCTTTCGAGGGACGTTGAACCCTGGGGCGGGCTTGTTAACAAGCGCAGGCACGGACGTCTTCGTGGCCAGCTATGATTCCTATGGCACACACCTCTGGTCAGATCGCTATGGCAGTTCTTTGGAGGATGCTGGCCTATCCATCGCTGTGGATCGCGCTGGAAACTTCACCCTCACGGGGTACTTCGAGGGTGGGGTGGACTTTGGCGGTGGTTTGCTCACGAGCTTGGGCGATGCAGATATCTTTGTGCTTCAGCTTTGGCCCCGCTGAGCGAAGCCTGCTGGGGAGCTATTCAGCGCTTGATGAGACAGAAGCATGCTAGCTTCACCCCTGTAACAGACCCATGTCGGTACCTGTCCTTTTCCGTGAAGGAGATGAGATGCGTTTTCCGAGAGATTCGCGTGTGCTTTTTGCAGCCTTGCTGAGCACCTCTTTGTTGTGGGCATGCCCCACGCAAGCCCAGGGCGAGTTCGAGCCAGAGCCTCCCATGGACGAGGTCGCGCCGGGGGCGCCGCCGCCGGTACGAGCCTATGAACCGCGCCACGCTCGTGACGCTGTGGGCAACTCTTTCTACGGTGCGCTTTCACCCTATGGACGCTGGCATTATTCGAATCGTTGGGGTTGGGTCTGGACGCCCCATCGGCATGTGGTGGGGGCTGGTTTTCGCCCCTACGTCAGCGCAGGCGAGTGGGCCTACAGCGACGAAGGCTGGATGTTCGTCAGTCAACATTCGTGGGGCTGGGCCCCTTACCATTATGGACGTTGGTACCGCGCGCCTG
>JAFCZD010000806.1 GCA_019314525.1 Deltaproteobacteria bacterium | reverse complement strand
GGCGGATGCGCAGGTCATCCCCGCCGCGGCCACGCTCTACATGACGCCGGTGGATTTGCACACAGGTTTCGTGGGCGGCTTCGATCTGCGCACCGTCGACCAGCTTCGCTTTGGCCACTATTTGGGGCTGCGCGTCGTCGATGGGGCTCATATTCTGCTGGCAAAACCTCACCCTATTTATCACTTCGATTTCCAGTCGGGCGTGGCCGAGGCTGCGCAGACATGCTTCGAGGTGCCCATCACGCAGGCGGGTGTTTGCAGCGGTGTCGCGCTCTCTTTCGAGATGCAGGTAGACGCTGAGGCGACGCTCTCCACGGCGCCTGGCTCGAAGGTCACAGGGTGGGATCAGGGCATGATCTTTTTCGACCAGACAGTCGATGTCAGCCCAGGTGAGGTGTTGCCCATCTGGTGCAACCACGACCTCGAGGGCGTCGTGGTCTATCCCGATCCCGATTTTCTTCGTGACCACGCGCATCGCATCTGGCCCCCGCGGCAGGCGCTCTGGGGCATGGGCCTGCGCGCAGAGGCTGCCAACCGCACAGTGAACACCGAGGCCCTCGCGCGTGTAATGCACGCCGCATCAGCTGCGCGGCTTGATGAGATTTGGCAAGCGCTGATGGTAGACGACCCCGAGCTTTGCTGGCTGCGGCGTGACCTGCTCGCCGAACTCTATGCACAGCTGGGCTATGAGCTTTGACCTGCTGACCTAGGTGTGATCTTCCCTTGGAAGTTCTCCCGGAGACGGAGGGTGTGTGGGCACGGCCCTTGCCGCTCTGAAGAACACGGTGTTGAGCAGGACGCCGGCGCCAAGGAGCATGAAGCCGCTCACCAGCACCACGACACCCAGCTGACCTGTGGAGCTCGGGAGGGGGACCCACCCCGACGTCAGCGTGAGGTGAGAGACCATCGTGGTGAGCGTGAGCCCAGCGGTGACGTTGCGCCAGCGCCAAATTATTGCCAGCAGCACGAGGGCAAAGAGCGAGTCGAGCAACCACAGATGAGAGGGCCATGGTCCGCCTTGCCAGCCTGCGGTCCAGCCCGCTAGATAGAGGCAGCTCAGCCCACCGACGTAGAGCCGTTGGGCCTCGGGACGCCAAGGGGAGGCACGTTCGTAGATCGCCTTGGGTGGCTCCATCTCAGGCATCTCCGGGGCGTCGAGGGCACGGTAGGGGTGGGCATCGGACGGAAGGTCGGAGAGCCACGGGCGACGCTGGCTTGCTCCGCGGAGGCCGCGGAAGAGGAGCACCACGCTGGCCATCACGGCGACCATGGAGAGCATGGAGGGCATCAACAACGCGTCAACGAGCAGCACCCCTGAGATCACACCCACAACCGTTATTTCACGCCGCAGCAGGCGTGTGGCCAGCAGGGGTACCACAGAGAGCCACCAGATCGTGGGTAGCAGATCATACTTCTGCGTCCACCACACAAGGTGGTGTGCGGCGGGCAGCGCCCAGAGCACCCAGCTGCCGATGAGCGCCCGTTGGAGCACCCGCTGGCCCCATGCATCGAGAGGGTCGCGGCTCTCGATGCGCCGGCGCGTCCAGAGCGCCATCACGGCGAGGGCAAAGATCCAGCAGCTGACGGCCATCGTCGCCACCGTCGGAGACAGCTCGTGAGAGGCGAGGAGGTGTGGGAAGAGGGCCAGCCCCGCGGCACCCAGCATCCAGAGCGCATAGGCAGCCCAACAGACGCGCAGGCGCAGCGCCCAGGCGAGCAGGCGCAGCTTCAACGCGGTCAAGGCCAGCCAGCCCAGGCTTGCAGCGATGCCCACGCCCCCTAGATACGGTGACACCGCAGTCTGGAGGGTCAGGTCCACCAGGTAGACCACCGTGAGCAGCGCTAACATGGTGGCTGGCCGGCGTTGTCCGAGCCGATAGAGCAGCCCTGCCGCGCCGATGAGCGCCAGCTGATAGAGTTCGGTGATGCCAAACACCGCCAGCTGGGCAGCTGTACCATCCTGTGTTGCGAGCCCATCACTGATCAGATAAACGCCCACCAGCACAGCGGCGGCGCTGACCAAATAGATTGGATTGTATTCAATGAACCAACGCTGGAGTAGGGCGTGCAACGGTGGCGGTGGCGCTGTGGGTGTCGGCGGACTGGTTAGCTCGGTTGGCTCGGCGGCGGTGGCTGGCTCGGTTGGCTCGGTTGGCTTAGTTGGCTCAGTTGGCTCGGTTGGCTTGGTTGGCTCGGTTGGCTCGGTTGGCTTGTGCATGGGGGAGCACAAAGCAAGGTCGGTGCCAGGGTGGAGTTAGGGTTGATGGCGGCTGTGGTCCCGTTGATCGCGAATCCAGGCATCATCATGTCAGTTTGGCAGGGCAATACGCTGGTTGTGCGTCAGGGTGTCAACGAGGAGCGCGTGGAATTCAGAGCCCCCAAACTCAGAGCCTTCCAGCTCAGAGCCCTCCAGCTCAGAGAGCCCCAGCTCAGAGCCCCCCAGCTCAAAGCCCCAAGCGTAGGCCCAGGGCGAAGGTGGGATGTTTATCGGCCGAAGGGTACCAATCGCTTTGCAGCACCAGCCCAGTGCTCATGAAATCGTCGATGGCCCAGCTTGTGACCACCTCGGCGCGCGCACCCACATGGGAGGGGTCGATGCGATAGATGACGCCAGCGTGAAGGCTCACCATGGGCAGTCCGCCGATGACGGGCAGTGGAAGAGCCACTCCCAACGTGCT
>JAFCZD010000805.1 GCA_019314525.1 Deltaproteobacteria bacterium | reverse complement strand
GCCACCGAGGTGGTTGCCACCATGCCGAGGATGGGTTTGGCGACCCCACTTACAGCTTCGATGGCCGCCTCGCGCCCATCGAGGCCCGAGGCAAGGTGTTGGCAGTACTCCTCAGAGACGATGATCGCGTCATCGACCAAGATGCCGATGACCAGGATCATGGCCACCAATGAGATGATGTTGAAGTTGATATCAAAGAACTGTAGGGCCAGCACGAGCCCCATATACGCAAAGGGTAGGCCGATGGCGGTCATCAGGCTTACGCGCCAGCCCAAAAAGAGAATCAATACTCCGAGGACGATGAAGATACCCACCACTCCATTGGTGGCAAGGGTGTCGAGCTCGTGAGCGATGATCCCTGATGCGTCCTGTCCAATGCGCCAGGTGAGCGGTGCTGGCAAGAGGCTGCTCGCCTCCTTTTCGAGGATTTTTCGCACTCTCTTGCTGATGGTGATGGAGTCGCTGTCAATGCTGTTGATCACGGCAAGCTCGACATAATTAGCTTTGCCGTTGAGCCGCGTCTCTACCACCTTGGGGGCGAAACCGATGGACACGGTGGCGACCTCGCCGAGGCATATGCCGCGGCCCATGCGGTTGACCCGCAGAGGCAGCTTTTTGAGGTCATCAAGCCGTGAAAAAGGCCGCGAAAGCTCGATCGAGACGTCCTGGTCGCGCACTCGCACGGAGCCTAAAGGCATCTGCCCCAAAAATTCTACCAAGCGCTGGCGAGCCAGGGTGACGTTGAGGCTCATTTTGGCCATCTTCTCGCGGGAAAAGCGGATGAAGAGGTTGAGCTTAGGCACGGTGCTCGTGACGTTGATCACGTTGGGCACTCGCCTGAGACGTTCAGCCAAAGCGGCGATGGCGGTGCGCTGCTTTGGGTTTTTGGCGTCGACGTTTTCAATGAGGAGGTTGAGCAACCATTGTGAGTTCTGTCGCTCTTGCTCTTCAATGCGCAGGGGACGCATATCCTTGGGGAAGAGATGTCGTAGCCCCGAGAGGCGTGAGCGTACATCTTCCATCGTCTTGGTGAGGGTCTCTACCTCGGGCTTGACCTTGATGCGCAGGTGCGTGCGGCCGTTCTTCGTGGTCGAACTCAGCTCTTCGAGTTGCTCCATGCCGCTGAGGGCTTCTTCGAGGCGGAAGGTGATGAAGCGCTCCATGTCGATGGCTGACGCACCTGGAAGCTCGGCATAGACCTCCACATAGCGTAGCTGCTCTGGAGGCACGATGGCTCGAGGCGTTGCGGTGAGCGCGATAGCGCCGAAGACCACAACAGCGACCGTGATCAAATTGACCATCATCGAGCGGTCGACAAAAAAGGCGACGAGCTTCTTCATGGTGTTGCTGCTTGCTGACAGAGGGCTGGCAGATGACCTGTGGCGATGATGGTGTTGCGCTGGGCAAGCCAGCGGTCGCGACGTGCATCCCAGAGCGAGAGGCGCGCGGCTTGGTAGCGCTCCCAATGATCGAGGAAGTTCTGAAACTGCAGCTTCCCGGCGCGGAAGTCGCGGTAGGCGGCGTGGATTTGTTGCTTTGACACCTTGAGCTGTTTTTCGACCAGCGCTTCAGCCCGCCGAGCTTGCTTTTCTACTGCCTTGGCTTGCCGCAGACCAGAACCGAGTTGTCGTCGCAAGAGCAGGCGCTCTTGCTCAATAGTCTTCGCGGAGAGCTCCAAGAGCTGAAGCCTCAAGGCGACGTCGGGCCGTTTGATGGGCCACACATAGCGTAGCGCGAGCATCCCCCACATATCGGTGACGTCTGCCAGTTGGGTGGCCGCGTTGTGAAAACGATCGATGCCCAGGGAGAACCCAAGATCGAGGTCGCTGCGGTTCTGCTCGACGATCACAGCGCGCTCTTGTTGCAGCGCGGCCTCCCTCGCTGCGAGGGCGCGGAAGCGGGGGTCTTGGGCTTCATGGGCTTGGGACGCGTTGATACCCGTGGGCTTGGCTAGGCTCAGTGCACCCGGCGCGAGATAGAACTCCCGCAGGGCGGCGTCGGCTCGCGCCACAGCTGCCATGAAGCTCGGCTCTCTTGCCTGAGCGGCGATCCAATCGCTCTTGGCCGCGAGCATGTCGAGTCGAGGCACCATCTTCTTGCGGTAGTCGCTGGCCGTCTGATACCAGATCCGGCGCTTCTCTTTGAGCACAGCGCCATAGACCTCGAGTTTACGTTGCGCCACGTAGCGCTCTACATAGCGGGCAATGGCGTCTCCGCAGATGGAGAGCCGCGTGGCGTCCATCGCTGCCTCGGCCTCCTTCTTACGCGTGCCCTCAAGAATTACCTCCATGCCAAATTGGCGCCCGAAGCGGTTGCGAAGGAGCGGCAGGGTGTAGTTGCCCGAGAGACCGTAGCGAGGCTCGCCGGAGAGCAGCCGCCCATCTTTGAGGGCGGACCCGCTGGGCAGCATCGAATGGCCCTCGATGGCCATGGATTGACCGCTGGCCGTTTGATGCCGCCAAGCGCCACCAAGGCCCATGACGCCTTGGGTTTGATGGTAGGGGGAGGAGAGGTATTGGTGCCCACCGATGCTGGGCTCGACCGAGAGTTCCGAGGTGGAGCGCTGCTGCCGCCGGGCTATTTGTACCTCTTGGGTGTGTACGTCGATCTGGGCGAGGCGCAGGCGATTAGAGACCTTCATCGCGCTGGCCACATAGAGCGCCAAGGTTAACGTGCCGC
>JAFCZD010000226.1 GCA_019314525.1 Deltaproteobacteria bacterium | reverse complement strand
GTGAGTAAGAACTCCGCGCCGAGAGCAGCGAGGATCTTGCGGCGCTCGAGGCTTACAGCCTCGGACATCGCCAAGAGGATGCGATACCCCTTGATCGCCGCCACCATCGCCAGCCCAATGCCCGTGTTTCCGCTGGTGGCCTCAAGGATGGTCTTGTCTGGTGTAAGCTCGCCGAGGCGCTCCCCCCGCTCGATCATCGAGAGGGCCACGCGATCTTTGATAGAGCCACCAGGGTTGAAACACTCGAGCTTGGCGAGGATCTCAACCTTGGGGTTGGGGTTCATATGCAGCATCGGCACCAGCGGGGTGTTGCCGATGAGCTGCAACATCGCTGGGCGCGCAGCGCGAGTGGCGTCTGCCAGCTCGTCAGGGGTAAAGGGCGTCTTGGTGCTCAAGGAAGGCCTCCTGGACCTGCTCGGCGGAAATGACGAACCGGTCAGAACCCACCCCTGAATCTGTGAGGACGGGTTTCTGACCGCTTCCTTGGCATTTCTTTGCCGTCATCTCTTGTTTCTTTAGTTCGCGACTTACCCCGCGAACGTCTGGAGCGCATGGTACCGGATGGGGGGCTATTTGTGAAAGAGGCACCGTTTAGGAGGGGTTTGTGCCCTTGACCACTCGCAAGCCGGCAATCATACTCCGCTCGCGCCATGTGAAGCGGCGCCACGCGTCCGTGGCGGAATTGGTAGACGCGCCAGATTTAGGATCTGGTATCGAGAGATGCGGGAGTTCGAATCTCCCCGGACGCAACGAGAATTACTCGTGTTTTTCGTTCCACACCAAATCGGCGTTGCCCTAGGAAAAGAAAAACACGCTCTGGAGAAAAACTTCGAGCTCATCTTGTGTTGGGGTGGCCAAGCTGGGCGATTTCTCTCGTGCGCGGCTGGGGGAGGTTGTGGAAGTCGCCACTGAACCGCAAGCGAGGAATCACTGGGCGATGCAAACGGTCACGTCGGGGTTTTTCGAGCAACCAAAATCATCACAGTCTTTGTAGCCGTTACCGTCGTTGTCGATGCCATCGGAGCAGAGCGCGTCGGTGTTCTCCACGCCGTCTGTGCTGGTACCGCCGCAGACGGTGACGTCCGAGTTTTTCGAGCAACCAAAATCATCACAGTCTTTGTAGCCGTTGTCGTCGTTGTCGATGCCATCGGAGCAGAGCGCGTCGGTGTTCTCCGCACCACCGGTGCTGGTGCCGCCGCAGACGGTGACGTCCGAGTTTTTCGAGCAACCGAAATCATCGCAGTCTTTGTAGCCGTTATCGTCGTTGTCGATGCCATCGGAGCAGAGCGCGTCGGTGTTCTCCGCACCACCGGTGCTGGTACCGCCGCAGACGGTCACGTCTGTGCTCTTCGAGCAATTGAAGTCATCACAATCGGTGTAGCCATTGTCGTCGTTGTCGATACCATCGGAGCAGAGCGCATCCGTGTTCTCTTCGCCACCTGTGCTGGTACCACCGCAGACGGTCACGTCTGTGCTCTTCGAGCAGCTGAAGTCATCACAATCGGTGTAGCCATTACCATCGTTGTCCTTGCCGTCGGAGCAAAGCGCGTCGGTGTTCTCCTCAGGCCCTGTAGATGCGGCGCATTGGGTCCCCATGGCATCCAAGGCTTGTTTGCATTTTTCTTCAGCGCCTTCGGCCTGATGCAAGTCGTCGTAGGTCTTCTGACACTGAGCTTCCACGTCCGCCGAAAGGCTCTTGCAGCATTCGAGCAGCTGCTGGCATGCGGTGCCCGCGTCGGCATCGTCGTCCGAGCAGCTCGGCTGCAACAGGAGCGTGCAAGCGGTGAGGGCGACGAGGGAAGTTCTACAAACGGAGGTGTTCATGATAAGACTTCTTTCTTCAGTTTGGTGTGGGGACGCCCACAAATAAGCAGAACTGCTTCGCAGGCCTCTCGGCGGAGGTCAAGCTGTTTATCCTTCACAGCGGCAGGGGCTTCGCCCGTCGGGGGCGCCCGCGAGTAGCAGCGCCTCACGGGAGTTCACAAGGAATGGATTTGAGAGTTCCCGATCAGGGCGCGGCGGTGACGAAAAGGTAGTCGAAGCAAGCGTTGACCTCGTAGGTGAAAAGACCCACCGTACCGCTGTCGTGAAGTGACGAGCTGTAGGTTACCGATGGGCCCCCCACCACCTGACAAGTCAGGCTGTTGCCCTCGGCGATGGCCCGCACGGTGTACGCGACGGCGTTTGACACTGAGCCGCTGGACGACGCGGCATACTCGTTCCAGTCACCGCTATTGAACCTGCCCAGCACCACACGGCGGTTCTCTGTGTCCACGACGCAGATGTAGTTGCTAGGTGGGTCGATGCTCTTGTTGCGAAAGGCCAGCCCTGCGGCGGGCCAGCCGCCCGAGGTGCTGTGGCTGACAAAGGTGAAGCGGGTCTGCACCAAGTAGTCGGTGGCCGAAAGCTCACTGCTCTCCAGGCGCGTCCAATCGTAGGAGGTGGCGGTGGAGGTGTGGCAGAGCGCGCCGCCACTCCCCGCGCTCCAGGGGCCCTCGAACGTGAAGTCACCCATGGCCGTGCCCAGTGGTGCCTTGTAGTAGTGGACCGTGTCCTTGCTGTCGGGGTTGGGGTCGATGTCGTTGGGCAGGCTGTCGTCGTCCATGTCGCTGTCGCAGGCATCGCCCAGGGCGTCGCTGTCCAGGTCAGTCTGTCCCATGTTAGCGAGCTTGGGGCAGTTGTCGCAGGCGTCGCCAACCTTGTCACCGTCAACGTCGGCCTGGCCCGTGTTAGCCTTGGTCGGGCAGTTGTCGCTGACGTCCGGGACACCATCACCGTCGGTGTCGGGCCGCGGCGCATCCAGAGGCAGCTGATCTGACGAAGGGGTCAAATCCGGCAGCAGCTGGTCAGCGGCAGGCCCATCTGTGGGAGGTCGTAGCAGGTCGGAGTCGATCGAGGCGTCGACGATCTGACCCTCGGTCCGTGCCTCCATCATCAACAGACCGTCAGCAGCCGCGTCAGGGAGCGGCCCCGAGATGCCGGGACCGATCCCTGTAGCGTCGAAGGAACAGGCATCCAGCACAAGGACGGCGATGGCGACGGAGCAGGCGGCCGCAGCGAGCCGGGGACCAGGATCGAGACAACGCATATCTCAATGATAGTATGCCCAGCGCCCAGACCCAAGCGCGCCAACAGCCTGCGACCATGCCTGTGTGAGCGTGTCCGCCGCCGCTACGCATCCAAGCAGATGACGGCTCGGGAAAGCCCCACAGCGATCGCCCCTTGACGCTGAGAAGCCCTTTTACTAGAACGCGACCGTCTGACGGGGCTCTTTTGCCCCATTTAACCAAGGAGACGAGCATGGGCCGAGTTGGCCTCGCCTTTCGCTGCTTCTTTCGCGTCCTCGCTGGCAAAGATGTGCCTGAGGAGGCCCTCCCCGCCAAAGAGGAGCCCCTCGCGCTGCCTCCAGCAGACGAAGAAGACGACTTAGCTCGGGCGATTCAAATGCTAGGGTTGCTGCAGAAAGAGGGTCGGTTGATCGACTTTCTGCAGGAGGATATTGACGCCTACGACGACGCCCAGATCGGCGCGGCCGTGCGCAACATCCACCGTGACTGCCGTGCTGTGCTCGCTGAGCATATGACCCTCGCGCCCATCATGGCCGACAAAGAGGAGAGCACGGTAGAGGTGGTCAAGGGCTTCGACCCCTCGACCATTCGCCTCGTGGGCAATGTCACCGGTGAGCCACCTTTCTCTGGCGTCCTGCGACACGCAGGTTGGCGCGCTGAGCAGGTGAACCTCCCCGAGCTACCCGAAGAAGGCGACACCAACGTAATCTACCCCGCAGAGGTCGAACTCAGCTGAGCTGTCGAGCGCTCGGCGGGTTACCCCTCGTCCCCTTCATTTCCATAGGAGCACAACGTGTCTGACTCGCGCTATGTAGTCGGCATCGATCTTGGGACGACCAACACCGTCCTTTCTTATATCGACACGCAGAAAGCCCCTGATGAACAAAGGGTCGAGGTCCTCTCGATCCCTCAGGTCAGCGCCCCCTCGGTGGTAGAAAAGAAAGAGAGCCTGCCCTCCTTCCTCTACCTAGCCGCGGGACCAGAATTCAGCGCCGGTGGCCTCGACCTACCGTGGGCAGAAGGGCGCGACTACACCCTCGGCTGGCTTGCGCGCGAACAGGGCAGCAAGGTACCCAAGCGTGTCGTCGGCTCCTCCAAGTCGTGGCTCTGCCACAGCGGTGTTGACCGCACGGCTCCGATCCTCCCCTGGCGCGCGCCTGAAGACGTGCCACAGATTTCGCCTGTGATGGCCGCGCAGCGCTTCATCGAGCACCTGCGAGACGCCTGGAACCAGGAGATGGCGACCGATGATGAAGCCGCACGCCTCGAGGCTCAAGAGGTTCTCCTCACGGTGCCGGCCTCCTTCGATGCTGTGGCGCGAGAGCTGACCATGCAGGCCGCCGTGAACGCGGGTCTCGATGTGACGCTCCTTGAAGAGCCTCAAGCAGCCTTTTATGCCTGGCTCTCAAACCAGGGGCAGGACTGGCGCAAGACGCTCCAGGTGGGCGACCTCGTGCTCGTCTGCGATGTGGGCGGCGGCACCACGGACTTCACCTTGATCGCTGTGCGCGATGAAGAGGGAGATCTGGTCCTCGACCGCGTCGCCGTGGGTGCGCATATCCTGCTCGGCGGCGACAATATGGACCTCGCCTTGGCGCTGCAGGTCTCAGCCCAGCTGCGCGACGACGGACACGACCTCGACCCCTGGCAGACACGCTCTCTGTGGCACGCCTGTCGTCAGGCCAAAGAAGAGCTCCTCGAAAACCTCGAGAGCGAGCGCGCAGATGTGACGATTCTGGGCAGGGGCTCAAAGGTCATCGGCGGCTCCCTCAAAGCTGAACTCACACGTGAGGACCTCGAGAGCATCCTGCTGGATGGATTCTTCCCCGAGTGTGAAGCCAGCGACCGCCCCAAGATGGGACGCCGGGGCGGCTTACAGGAGCTCGGCCTACCCTACGCGACCGACGCTGGGGTTACCCGCCACCTGGCGCGCTTCGTCGGCGAACATGCCGGCGGTGAGGGCCCCACATTCCCCACCGCTGTGCTCTTCAACGGCGGCGTAATGAAGGCCGACCCTCTGCGTCAACGCATCACCGAAGTGCTCCAGGGCTGGATCGGAGCCGAGGACGATCATCAGCTCAAAGCCCTCGAGAGCGCGAGCCTCGACCTCGCCGTTAGCCGCGGGGCGGCCTACTACGGCATGGTGCGGCGTGGCCAGGGCATCCGCATCCGCGGCGGCGTCGCCCGCTCCTATTATGTTGGCATCGAATCCTCCATGCCTGCCGTGCCCGGAATGGAGGCGCCCCTCAAGGCCCTCTGCGTGGTTCCCTTTGGCATGGAAGAGGGCACGGAGGCTGACGTCGTAGGTCAGGAGCTTGGCATGGTCGTGGGGGAGCCGGTGGAGTTTCGCTTCCTGTCTTCCACCACACGCAAGGACGACTCCGTGGGCACCATGGTCGAGCGCTTCTCTGAAGATGAGATTGAAGAGCTGGTGCCCATTCAGACCGCCCTGGAGGGAGAGAGTGACGAAAACGGGCAACTCGTGCCCGTGCAACTCCACGCTCGCGTTACAGAGGTGGGTACCCTCGACCTCGAGCTACGGTCACGGGACGACCGCCGTTGGAAGCTCGAATACGAGGTCCGCGAACCGCGGGAGGTGCGCTAAATCGCCGGCCGAGGGGGAGACTTCATGCTACATTTCGCCGCTAAAGAGCGAGGACGAGCATGCAAGCAACCATTGAGCGCTGGTTAGCGCGCGACCCTGACGCCGAAACCCGAGCTGAACTACAAGCCCTCGTCAAAGCTGAAGACCATGAGGAGATTCAGCGGCGCTTCGCAGGCCGGCTAGCCTTCGGCACCGCTGGCTTGCGGGCGGTGGTCGGTGCTGGCCCCTGTCGCATGAACCGCCTGGTGGTGCGCGAGACCACCGCGGGCCTCGCCGCCTACCTCGCGTCAACCCTTGATGGCGCCAAATCGTGTGGTGTGGTGGTGGGCTATGATGGCCGCACGCACTCTGCGCTCTTCGCCCATGATGTCGCGAGCGTGTTGGCAGGTGCTGGCTTCCGCGTGCACTTGGCAGATCGCCCTGTCCCCACTCCCATCTGCGCATACGCCCTGCGAGAGTTGGGCGCCGCAGCCGCCATCGTCGTCACCGCCAGCCACAACCCTCCTGAATACAATGGCTACAAGGTCTACTGGGAAAACGGCGCGCAGATCATCCCCCCCCACGATGCAAGCATCGCTCAAGCCATCGAGGTTGCCGCCACTGAAGAGATCCCCTTTGAGCCCCTGGAGCAGGCCCTGGCCAGTGAACAGGTCACCCACTTTGGCGCAGACCTCTGGCAGCGCTACCTCGACGGCGTCGCAGCCCTCTCGGTGCACACTAACGAGGGAAACCGCGCTGACTTCGTGTTGGCCTACACGCCGCTACACGGCGTGGGTGCTGAAGCGACAGAGCGGGCGCTGAAGCGCGCAGGGTTCACGCAAGTCCACACAGCGGCGAGCCAACGTGAGCCAGATGGGCGCTTTCCTACAGTGCGCTTTCCCAACCCCGAAGAGCCTGGCGCCATGGACGCCGTGCTCGAGTTGGCTCATGAGCACGGGGCCGAGTTGGCTATCGCCAATGATCCCGACGCCGACCGCTTGGCGATAGCTGCACGGCATGGAGATGACTACCGCATGCTCAGCGGCGACCAAATTGGGGTGCTCCTCGGCCTAGATCGGCTCGAGAGCCTCCCTGCGAGCGAGCAAGCATCAGCGCTCGTGGCGACCACCGTGGTCTCATCGCGCCTCTTGGGGCGGGCGGCCACAGCTCGTGGTTCCCGCTACTTGGAGACCCTCACCGGCTTCAAGTGGATCATCAACAGCGCCCTTGACCTTGAGCACGCGGGTGCACACTTCGTCTTTGGCTATGAGGAAGCCCTTGGTTATTGCGTGGGCAGCTTGGTGCGCGATAAAGATGGCATCAGCGCCGCTGTTGTTTTCGCGGAGTTAGCAGCCGCCCTCGCCCACCAAGGGCTAACGGTCTTCGATCGGCTAGCCACCCTCTACCGAACGCATGGTGTGCACCTCACCCAACAGAAGAGCTTGGCGCTCTCTCCCCACCGCGACCCCAAGACCCCAACCCTTGGAGACGCTTTACGGGCGACGCCCCCAAGCCACATCGCAGGACGCGTGGTCGAGCGAGCGCGTGATCTGAACGCTGGCGAAGGCGACCTCGCCCCGAGTGACGTGCTGATCTATGAGCTCGCAGGCGACGCACGCGTGGTCGTGCGGCCCTCAGGCACCGAACCCAAGCTAAAGTGCTACTACGAGATCTGCGAAAAGATGAGTACTGGTGAGGATTTACCCACAGCGGAACGGCGCGCAAAGGTGACCTTGAGGATTTTGGTGGAAGGACACCAAGCTGAGCTGGCGGCCCTTGAAGGCACTACTTGAGGCGTGTGCCCCAAGGGGTATGGGCACGCTTGCTCTTGTGTTTGTCTCGAGCACGAGCAGATGCTTTCACAGCACTCGAACGTTGTGCCTTCTGTCCCACATGCTCATAGAGGCCAGAGAACACACCCGTACCCTGAATGTCGAGCCGGTTGACACGAGCGCTCGACGCCTTGCCATTGCGCCCCTCTTTGAGCAATGCCGTCCCCACATAGGCGACACCCGCATTGGAGAAGATGCTGGGCACCACCACCGAGAAGCTCACCAGCTGCTGCTTGGATTTCAGCGCATGGGTCGCCTTGATCTCGACGCGCGCGCCTTTGAGCCCAAGGGCCTTGCCAAGGACAAGCTGAGCCCGAGCCATGGGCCGCGGGGGAGCGGCCTTGGCCGAAAAGGTCCCCAACAAAAGCAGGAGGGCTACTACAATTGTCGTGAAGGTTCTCATCATCAGGCTCCTGGGCACCACCAAGAGCAACAGACGTGCCAGCCCGTTGGCCACGCTAAACCGTTGAACTTCAAGGAGAGACAATCTTTGAGGCGTTCGAAGCGTGGAGAGGGGCGCTCCGACTGACCGGTCATTGGAGAGGCCTTCTGGTTCGCGACCTGTGCCGCGAATGTCTAGGCTACCTAGACACGACCTCGAAGGTGAACGCGATCTCTTTCACAGTCTTCGCAGCGGAGTTCGACGGGCACCCAGCGAAGATCGCTTGTTTTTTGAGCAGATGAGCGCTGGTGAAGACGGTGCTGCAGTTGAGAATCATGCCATCACCACCAAAATCCCAATCCCAAATGGCGATATTCACTGAGCTAGTCAACGCCCGGGCGGTAGCGCTGGTGAGCGTCTCACCAAAAGAAGCAACCCACACATCATCCTTGGTGCTGCTCGTGCCCGAGGCGCCACCGGCATTGAAGACAACATAAATATCAGGTGGATCAAAAAGGTCGATCCATTCGCCCTCATCCTCGTCGATCACCACATGCTCCAAGATCACCTTCCACACCGACTCCGGCTTCACCTCACAGGTCTT